>JADZCB010000111.1 GCA_020851775.1 Gammaproteobacteria bacterium | reverse complement strand
GTCGAGGTCATCCACTTCTGCAACCTGGAATATGCACGCGACGTGTTACTGCTCGATCCCGGCTACATCGCCCAGATGCCGTGCCGGATCACCGTTCATCGCGAACAAGACCGGACCGTCGTCAGCCTCATCCTGCTGCCGGAGGACCATCCGGATCCGCGCGTCAACGCCTTCGCCCGCCGTATGAACGGCCTGTTGCGCGAGATTCTCGCGTTCGTGCTCGAAAAGGACTGACGTGTATACTCGGCCGACCTCAGAGTCGACGGGGCCTGCATGAATCCACGCTGGAATTTCCTGCTGAGCGAACCGCACGTGCTGCTGCTGCTGTGGCTGACGCTGCTCGGACTCGTCGTCTTCGCGAGCGTCGTCGGCGTCGACCAGTCGCTGGTGCAGATGATGGTCGAGGCGGATCAGAGCCGGATCTGCATCGTGCTCATTCTGATGTACGTGGTCGGCGTCGCCCACACGTTCAAGCGTACCCTGTACCTGTCCCGGGAATTGAACCGCGCCGTCGCGATCGCCAGCCGGATCATGCGCGGCGAAGTCACGGCTGGTGCGCTGCGCACGCGGGGGGACGCGCACGCCGCCGGCCTGCCGGCCGGTTTCGTCGTCGACTACCTCGCCGATCACCATGCCGCACGGAGCGTCCCCGATGCGCCGTCGGATCTGCTCGACGCCTATGCGTCGCGCCTGCGCGGCGCCCACGAGTTCGGCTGGTACTACATCGACATGATGCTGAAGGTCGGCTTCCTCGGCACGCTCGTCGGCTTCATCCTGATGCTCAGCTCGGTCACGCAGTCCGGGACGCTCGACGCCTCGACGATGCAGAAGGTGCTGCAGCAGATGAGCGTCGGCATGAGCACGGCGCTGTACACGACGCTCGCGAGCCTCGTCGCCGGCATTCTGCTGTCGGTGCCCTATTACCTGCTCGATCGCGGCCTCGAAGCGTTACTGCAGGTGACGGTGCACATCAAGGAGGTGCTGCTCGCACCCGTCCCCGTGCCCGCTGTGTGAGCGAAGCCCGCACCGCATGTCCGCCTTCGCCAGTTCGTCGAACCGTAACCGGCAGCCTTTCGATCCGATCACGGCCGTCCTGTTCAAGATCATTCAGGCGATCACCTACCTGTTCGTGCTCGCGGTGCTGTTCATGAACCCGATCGCGAAGCAGGGAAAGATCGACCCGAAGGCCGAGTACATCATCACCGTCACCTGGCCGGACCGTAACCCGAACGACATCGACACCTACGTCGAGGATCCGGCCGGCAATCTCACGTATTTCAAGAACGCGAACGCCGGGCTCGTCCATCTCGACCGCGACGACCGGGGCAACCTCAACGACACGCTCGACATCAACGGCAAGCACATCGAGAACCCGTTGAATCAGGAAGTGACGACAATCCGGGGCGTGATTCCCGGCGAATACGTCGTCAACGTCCACTATTACGCCACCGAGAACCAGGAGGCCGTACCGGTGACCGTGCGCGTCGACAAGGTCAATCCGGTACTTGAAGTGATCTACTACGACACGCTCACGCTCAAGCGTAAGGACGAGGAACGCACGGCCGTGCGCTTTTCGATCATCGGTGACGGGCGGGTCGCAAACATCAACCACGTGCCGAAGTCGCTCGTGGAAAAAGCGTTCAAGCGGGAATAGTGTCATGTTGACGTTCGGACACGCCGCGATCGTCGCGGCCTATGTGGTGGTTGCGCTGGCGCTGCTGCTGCTGTCGCTGTTTTCGCGCTGGCCGTGGCAGGTGAAGAGCGTGTTGATCGTCACGACGACGGCTGCGTGTTGCGCCTGCTATTTCGCGCTGCCCGCACTGCTCGGCTGGCCCACCGAGCGCGCCGTGCCGAAACGTTTCAACCTGATCGGTGTCTTCATCCAGGAGCCCGACAGGCGCACGCACGAGCCCGGCGCCGTGTTCTTCTGGGCCGCCGATCTCGATCCGGATCACGATCAGCGGCCGCGCGCCCATCGGCTGCCGTTCTCGCTGAAGACCCGCGCCTTGTTCCAGGAAGGCCAGGGCAAGCTGCGCCAGAACATCCCGCAGATCGGTGAAGTCGAGGAAGACGACGAAGTCCTCGGCGTGCCGCAGGACCGTGGCCAGCTCGGTCAGAAAAGCGTGAAGATCAAGTTCAAGGACGCTCCCCCGGCCGGCCCGCCGAGCAAGGAAGCGGGCGGCTGAGCGATGCGTGTTCCTGCGTTGTGTACTGGAGCGAACCGATGACCCCGGCCGAGATTGCCTTCGTTGCCGCCTTTGCGATGCTGTTCGTGCTGCTCGCGAACGTCGTGTTCTTCACGCACTTCGCATGGTGGATCAAGTTCGCGGCCGTCGCGATGGTCGCCGTGCTCGGTGTCTGCACGTGGCGCGCGATCCCGGATCTGCTCGGCTGGCCCACGCATGCGGGCATCCCGCCACGCTTCAACCTCAACGCGATTCACGTCGTCGAACCGGACAAGAGCGGGGTCGAAAAAGGCGCGATCTATCTGTGGGTGACACGCCTCGCGGCCGACACCCGCGCGATCGAGCCACGCGCCTTCGTGCTGCCGTTTTCGCCCGAACTGCAGATCAAGGTGGTGGCCGCCGGCACGCGCCTGCGCAAGAACCTGCCGCAGATGGGAGAAGTCGTCGCGCATGCCCGTGGCAGCGACGCGCACGGTCGGCGCAGCGTAGATCTCGAATTCTTCGATCTGCCTGATCCGCTGTTTCCCGAGCGCTGAGCGAGCTCACGCCCATTCGAACCCGAACACGATGCCGGCGTCATCCGGGCCGGCCGCGGCGTCCGCCGCGATGGCGAGATCGGCGATCGCGACGAGCCGCTCGCCGGCCCAGATCAGCGGCAGTTGGGCACGTCGCCACGGCGGCACACCCGCTTCCTGCAGCAGGCGTTTGACGCTGATCGTATGCGGCCGGCCGGCCGGCCTGATGACTTCACCCCCGTGCCGCGGCCGCACCGACAACGGCCGGGCGACGAATGCCGCGCGTACGCCCTGCCCGTGCGCGTGCCGCGCCCGGAGCACGCCGCCGGCCAGTGCGAGCGGCGTGTCCGCAGACCAGTCGATGACCGCGGTCAACGGCGCGGCCGGTGATTCCAGCCAGTACAGCAGCGCGCGATGCCGCCGCAGTTCCCCGCCGCGCCAGGCGATGCATGGCGTCGCGTCGTGACGCGAATGCACGAGTTCACGCAGGACGTGGTCCAGCACGCGCGCGTCCGGTGCACGGCCGCATGCATGCACGAGCCAGCGGCGCAGCACGCGCTTCGCACGTTCGTCGTCGAAGGTGGCGAATGTCAGCAGCGGCAGTGTCGTCGACGTCGCGCCGAGCGTCGCAAGGACAGCGTCCGCCTCGGCGTCGAGGACGCCGGCCGCTACCCGCTGCAATGTCGCGGCATGGGCAAGCCTGGCGCTGGCTGCCGGGAAGCGCGCCGTCAACAGCGGCATCACGTGCCGGCGCAGGTAGCTGCGATCGTGTCGCGGATCGGCATTCGCGGGATCGTCGAGGCAGTCGAGACCGGCCTCGGTGACTGCTGCAACCAGCGTCGCATGCGGAAGTCCGAGCAGTGGCCGCAACAGGACGCCGGCACCCAGCGGCCGCGACGGCGCGATCGCGGCGAGGCCGTGCGGGCCGCTGCCGCGCAGTGCGGCGAGCAGCAGGGTTTCGGCGACGTCGTCGCGATGGTGTGCGGTGAGCAGCCGGTCGCCGCGCGCGAGCAGGCGCGCGGCGGCGGCGTAGCGGCGTTCACGCGCCCAGGCTTCGATGCTCGCACCGGCCGGTGGCGCGCTGGCCGCGCTGTCGACCAGCAGGGGGATCGCATGCACCGCGCAGTGCCGTCGACAATGCGCGACCCAGGCCGCGCTGTCCGGATGCAGCCGGTGATCGAAATGAAACGCGAGACAGTCGACGGCATGACGTGCGCGCAGGGCCACGATGCCTGCCAGCAGCGCCGTCGAGTCCACGCCGCCGCTATAGGCGACGATCACGCGGCCGGGCGCCGGCGCCGCGAACAACGGCGCGAGGGCAGCGATGACGGCCTGCGTCGCGCGCCCGCTCATCCCGGGCCGCTGCGTGCCGTCACTTCTCGGTGTACTCGCCGAACTGATCGAGTCGCAGGTGACGCTGGTGCATGAGTTTCTCGGTATCGAGCGCGAGCAGACGATCGAGCGCGTCCAGCACCGCAGCCTTCACGCGCTCGGCGATTTTCGCGTAGTCGCGATGGGCGCCACCGAGCGGTTCCTCGATGACGGCATCGACGAGCTTCAGTTGCAGCAGCCGCTCGGAGGTGATGCCCATCGCTTCGGCGGCATCGGAGGCTTTCTCCGCGCTCTTCCACAGGATCGAGGCGCAGCCCTCCGGCGAGATCACCGAGTAGGTCGCGTACTGCAGCATCAGGACGCGATCGGCGACGCCGATCGCCAGCGCCCCGCCCGAGCCGCCCTCGCCTATCACCGTCGCGACGATCGGCGTACGCAGGCTCGCCATTTCGAGCAGATTGCGCGCGATCGCCTCGCTCTGGCCGCGCTCCTCGGCATCGATGCCGGGATAGGCGCCCGGGGTGTCGATGAAGCTCAGCACCGGCAGCCGGAAACGCTCGGCGAGATGCATCAGACGCAGCGCCTTCCGATAGCCTTCGGGTTTCGGCATGCCGAAGTTGCGATGCAGGTTCTCGCGCGTATTGCGGCCCTTCTGATGGCCGATGAACACGAGTCCGCGCCCGTTCAGCCGCGCGACGCCGCAGACGATTGCCGGATCGTCGGCAAACGCGCGATCGCCGTGCAGTTCCTCGATCGAATCGAACAGGCGCTCGGCGTAGTCGAGCGTGTACGGCCGCTGCGGATGGCGTGCGATGCGCGAAATCTGCCACGGCGTGAGATTCGCGAAAATCTGCCGCGTCAGATCGCGCGAACGCTCCTGCAGGCGGGCGATTTCGTCGGAAATATTCAGCGCCGAATCGTTGCCGACCTTGCGCAGCGCCTCGATCTTTGCCTCGAGCTCCGCGATCGGCTGCTCGAAATCGAGGAAATTCATATTCAGTCCCGTGTATTCGGGCGATGCCGCCATGTCCCACTCCCAGGCGGCGTCCAACGCCGCATACCCGTCGACGGGCAGTTCCACTGGCGGGAAAACGCCGCCGCAGGCGGGTTTTCGCCGGCCATCGCTGACCCGGCGCTGCGCCGATCCGGGACTGACCCGTCCAGCACTCGTTCAGTACTCGATGCGGACCGTGCCGTCGCCCAATCGGGCCTGCAACTCGTCCACCAGGTTGTCGGTCGCCTTCACCCGCCAGTCGTCGGCGAGCCGGACGCGTGCTGCCGCACCTTCGATGCGGTATTCGATCGCGACCGCACAACTGCCAGGCGCATAGCCGGCGAGCGTCGTCTGCAGGTACGGCACGAGGCCGTTGAAGGCCGCGGCATCGACGCGGAGCACGAGGCTGCGCGCATGCTGATGCCGCAGTTCGTCGATGCTCGAAATCCTCTGCACGTTCTTGATGGCGTAGTCGCCGCTGAATTCATCGACGCTGCATTCGCCGTCGACGATCACGACGCGATCCTCGACGATCTTGTCCAGCGAGCCTTCGAGTATCTCATTGTACACGGTGACTTCGACGCGGGCCGTGCTGTCGTCCAGCGTCAGGACCGCCATGCGGCCGCGCCGCCCCTTGATGAAGCGCAGGTCGACTATCAAGCCCGCAATCCGGCGTTTGCCGGGCTTCAAATCGGCAAGGCGGCCACTGACCAGATGACCGAGTTCGCGCAGATAGCGGTCCATCGGATGACCGCTCAGGTAGAGGCCGAGCGTCTCCTTCTCCCAGCCGAGAAGCTGCTGCTGCGACCATTCGTCGATGTCACAGGCCGCGCGCCATGCGCTCGTCTCGACCGGATCGACGACCGGCGCCGACGCCGGTCCACCACCGAACAAATCGACCTGGCCCACCGCAGCAGCCTTCGCCTGTTGTTCGGCGGCCTGCATCGCGTGCTCGACGAGGTTCATCAGCCCGCGCCGGCGCGCGCCCAGCGAGTCGAGAGCGCCCGCCTTGATCAGCGCTTCGAGGACGCGCTTGTTGAGGCGGCGGCCGTCATTGTTGCGTCGGCACAGTTCGAACAGATCGGTGTACGGACCCAGCGCGTCGCGCTCGGCGACGAGCGCCGCGACCGCGCCTTCGCCGACACCGCGGATGGCGCCGAGGCCGTAGCGGATCGTCCGTGCATCGGCGACCGTGAAGCGATAGGCGCAGACGTTGAGGTCCGGCTTTTCGACGGTGATCCCGAGTTCACGGCACTCGTCGATGAGTCTCACGACCTTGTCGGTCGAATCCATGTCCGCCGACAGCACCGCCGCCATGAACGCCGCCGGATGATGGGTTTTCAGCCATGCAGTCTGGTAGGCGACGAGTGCATAGGCCGCCGAGTGTGATTTGTTGAAACCGTAACCGGCGAACTTCTCCATCAGATCGAAGATTTCGCCGGCGAGCCCGGCGCCGACGCCGTTCGCCGTCGCGCCGTCGACGAAGATCTGGCGCTGCTTCGCCATTTCCTCGGCCTTTTTCTTGCCCATCGCGCGGCGCAGGAGATCGGCGGCACCGAGCGAATAACCGGCCAGCACCTGCGCGATCTGCATCACCTGTTCCTGGTACAGGATGACGCCGTAAGTCGGGAACAACACGGGCTCGAGCGCCGGGTGCGGATACCTGACTTCGGCCTTGCCGTGCTTGCGCTCGATGAAGTCGTCGACCATGCCGGACTGCAGCGGACCGGGACGGAACAGCGCGACGAGCGCGACGAGATCCTCGAAGCGATCGGGCTGGAGGCGCTTGATCAGCTCCTTCATGCCGCGCGATTCGAGCTGGAACACTGCGGTGGTCTGCGCGCGCTGGACGAGCGCGAAGGTCGGCGCGTCATCCAGCGGCAGCGCGTTGATATCCAGCGGCGCGAGGCCGGCCGCTGCTCGTTCGGCGTCGATGTTGCGAATCGCCCAGTCGATGATCGTCAATGTCCGCAGCCCGAGGAAGTCGAACTTCACGAGGCCGACCGCCTCGACATCGCTCATGTCGAACTGCGTCACCGCGCCATCGGCGCCCTGTTCGCAGTACAGCGGCATGAACTCGGTCAGCGCCTGCGGCGCGATCACGATGCCGCCGGCGTGGCGCCCGGCATTGCGCGAGATGCCTTCGAGTGCGAGGCCCAGATCGAGGATCGCGCGCACGTCCTCTTCCTGGTCGTAACGCGTCTTGAGCTGCGGTTCTTCGGTCATCGCGCGGTCGAGCGTCATGTTCGGATCGAACGGCACCAGCTTCGCGAGCTGATCGACGAAGCCGTACGGAAAGCCGAGCACGCGGCCGACGTCGCGCAGCACCGCCTTCGCCGCCATCGTCCCGTAGGTGATGATGCCGGCGACGCGATCGCGGCCGTAGCGCTGCGTGACGTAGTCGATCACCTCGTCGCGGCGGTCCATGCAGAAGTCGACGTCGAAGTCCGGCATCGACACGCGTTCAGGGTTCAGGAAGCGCTCGAACAGCAGGTCGTACTGCAGCGGGTCGAGTTCAGTGATCCCGAGCGCGTAAGCGACCAGCGAGCCGGCACCCGAGCCGCGGCCGGGCCCGACCGGAATGCCGTTGTCCTTCGCCCACTGGATGAAGTCGGCGACGATCATGAAGTAGCCGGCGAACCCCATCGTCGCGATGACGCCGAGCTCGACGTCGAGTCGATCGTGATACGCCGCTTCGTCCTGCGCGAGTCCGACACCGGTGTCGCGCAGCCGCCCGATGCGTTGCGCGAGTCCGGTACGCGCGCTCGCGTAGAGTTCGTCCTCGACACTGAGCCCGGCCGACACCGGGAATTGCGGCATCTGATAGCTGCCGAATTCGAGCTCGAGGTTGCAGCGCTGGGCAATCAACATCGCATTCTCGAGCGCGGACGGGACGTCCGCGAACAGCTCGGCCATCGCCGCCGGCGACTTCAGATACTGTTCGGCCGTATACGCGCGCGGGCGCCGCGGATCGGACAGCGTGCGCCCCTCGTGGATGCACACACGCGCCTCGTGCGCATCGAATTCTTCCGGCCCGAGGAAGCGTACGTCGTTGGTGGCGACGACCGGCGTGTCCGTCGTCGCCGCGAGCTCGAGCGCGAGGTCGAGGTAACGCGCTTCACCGCTGCGGCCGGTACGCGTCAATTCGAGATAGAAAGCGTCCGGCAGCAGCGTCCGCCACGTCTCGAGCCGGGCGCGCGCCTTCGCGAGCTGGCCGTCACCGAGCAGACAGCCGATGTCACCGTACT
>JADZCB010000110.1 GCA_020851775.1 Gammaproteobacteria bacterium | reverse complement strand
TGGCGGGAAACGGCGTGACACGGCTGCACGGCGGACACGCAACGCGCGGCCGGCGTCGATCCGTTATCGTGCCGGTGACGGGCTGGCCGTCACTGCATGGAGGAGATCGACATGACGCATTCGAATCATGCACTCGTCGTCGGCGTCGGCGCGCTCGACGGACTCGGTGCGAGTGTGGCGCGCCGGGCCGCGGCCGGCGGTCTGCACGTGTTCCTCGCCGGGCGCACCACCTCGAAACTCGACGCAGTCGTCGCGGCGATCGCAGCCGACGGCGGGCGGGCGACGGCCGTCGTCACCGACGCGACCGACGAGACGAGCGTCGCCGCGGCCTTCGCCGCCGCGTGCGCCGGGCCGGGACGGCTCGAATTCACGGTGTTCAATGCCGGCAACATGACCGCGGGCCGCATCGCCGACATGGAAGCCCACTATTTCGAAACCGCGTGGCGCGTCGGCTGTTATGCCGGTTTCCTCGTCGGGCGCGAGGCAGCGCGCCGGATGTTGCCTGCCGGCGGCACGCTGGTCTTCACCGGCGCGAGTGCCTCCCTGCGCGGCAAGGCAGGCTTCGGGGCCTTCGCCGCGGCAAAGGCCGGGCTGCGCAATCTGGCGCAGGCGCTGGCGCGCGAATGCGGACCGGCCGGCCTGCACGTCGCGCACGTCGTCGTCGACGGCGGCATCGACGGTGACATGCTGAAGACGCGGATGCCGGACTTCGCGCGCGACGCCGGCGATCGCCTGCTCGATCGCGACGGCATCGCCGCCGCGTACTGGTATCTGCACCAGCAGCCGCCGCGCGCGTGGACCTTCGAACTCGATCTGCGTTCGCGCAGCGAACCGTGGTGAGTCGCCGGCGCCGGCGGATCGATCAGCGCGTGAAATCCGCCGCGGCGTGGCGCTCGCGCAGCCGCTGCTCTTCCGGCCCCCAGCTCTTGTTGACCCGCCGCCCGCGCTGCACGGCGGGACGCGCGTCGATGTCGGTGGCCCAGCGCAAGACGTGCGTATACGACGCCACGTCGAGGAACTCCTGGGCGTTGTACAGATCGCCGATCACCAGCACGCCGTACCAGGGGAAGATCGCGATGTCGGCGAGCGTGTATTCGTCGCCGGCGATGTAGCGGCGGCCGGCGAGATTGCGGTTCAGCACGTCGAGCTGGCGTTTCGCTTCCATCGCAAAGCGGTTGATGCAGTATTCCATCTTGCTCGGCGCGTAGGCATAGAAATGGCCGAAGCCGCCGCCGAGATATGGGGCGCTGCCCATCTGCCAGAACACCCACGACAGGCATTCGGCGCGGGCCGGCTGCGTCGTCGGCAGGAAGGCGCCGAACTTTTCGGCGAGGTAGACCAGGATCGACGCCGATTCGAACACGCGCACCGGCGGTGACACGCTGCGATCGAGCAGTGCCGGGATCTTCGAGTTCGGATTGATCGCGACGAAGTCGCTGCCGAACTGCTCTCCCTGCAGGATATCGATGTACCACGCGTCGTACTCGGCACCGGTCCTGCCCAGCGCGAGCAGTTCCTCGAGCAAAATCGTCACCTTCACGCCGTTCGGGGTGCCCATCGAATAGAGCTGCAGCGGGTGTTCGCCGACCGGGAGGGCCCGTTCATGCGTCGCGCCGGCGATCGGTCGGTTGATCTTGGCGAAATGTCCGCCGGACTCGGTGTCCCAGGTCCAGACTTTCGGAGGCGTGTAGGCGGTCGGATCGTTCATCGCAGTGCTTCCTCGAAGACGGACGCCGAGTATAGCGAGGCGCACGGACGAGCGGGCTCGCGCGCCGGCGTCATGGCCGTTCGTCTTGCACGCAGCGTCGCGGCCGGGGAGACTGCGGTGTCACCCGAGGATCTCCGCATGCCGCCCGCCCGCCCGCGCATCCTGCTCACCAACGACGACAGCCACGATTCGCCGCTGTTCCATTGCGCGATCGACGCGTTGCTGCAACTCGGCGATCTGGCGATCGCGGTACCGGCGACGGAGCAGAGCTGGAAAGGCAAGTCGATGACGCGTTACGGCCCGGTCTATGCCGAACGCATCATGATCCACGGCGCGCCGGCGTGGTCGGTGACGGGCACGCCGGCCGACTGCGTGAACCTGGCCCTGCATCATCTGCTCGACGCCGCACCGGACATCGTCGTCTCGGGGATCAACATCGGCAAGAACGTCGGACTCGGATTCGTCTACGCGTCCGGCACCGTCGGGGCCTGCCTCGAAGCCAATATCGCGGGCCTGCCCGCGCTCGCGCTGTCGCAGGAACTGACGCGCGAGGATTTCGCGTACTGGGATCGGCACCGCACGTTCGAGGCGGCCACCACGGCCGCCCTCGCGCGCTCGATCGCCGCGCTCGTGCCGCGCGTCTGGCGCACGTTCGTCAGCGACCATTTCGGCGCGCGCACGACCTGGAACGTGAACTTTCCGGCGATACTCGAGCCGGCACCGGAGATCCGCCGCACCCGCCTCGGCTTCACGACGTATGGCAACTGCTTCCAGCGCAAGAGCGATCAATTCCACTTCGGCTTGACCAGCGCCGACATCGATCCCGCCGCGGACACCGACGACACGACGCTGAAGGCCGGGCACGTCAGCGCGACGCTGCTCGACATCCGGGACTTCGGCCAATCCCTCGGCGAGGTCTGAGGCGGCGCCAGGAGAGACCCCTCAGCCTCGTCGCCGATCTCATGCCGCCGCCTCGCGGACGGCGGCATCGCGGCGATCCGCGCGCGTCAGTGCTTCGGCTCGACCGGCTCGACCGGCGCACCGGCCTTCTTCCAGGCGCCGAACCCGCCTTCGATGTGGGCAACCGGCGTGAGCCCCATGTCCTGCGCGGTCTTCGCCGCGAGCGCGGAGCGCATGCCGCCGGCACAGAAGAACACGAACTTGTTGCCGGAGGCGAAAAAGTCCTTGAAATAGGGGCTTTCCGGATCGATCCAGAATTCGAGCATGCCGCGCGTGACGTTGATCGCGCCCGGCATGCCGCCGTCGCGCCACAGCTCGCGCGGGTCGCGCAAATCGATGAATGTCACGCCGGGCTGACCGTGCAGCTTGCGCGCCTCGTCGACACTCAGGGTTTCGATTTCGGCATTCGCCTCGGCCACGAGCGTCTTGATGCCTTTCTTGATCGTGAGTGCCATGTCGCCTCCCGGGAAAATGATGGATGTCGGACGGGATTCTAAAGACTCGGACGTCCGATGGGCGTTTTTTTGATCGGGCGCACGCGACTGCCGAGCGCCGCTGCGGCTATGCTTCGCGTTTCGCCTCACGGGACTGTCGGACGACAACCCCGCGAGTGCAAGGGAGTCGGCGTGATCCACCCGCTCCACATGCCCCGCGGCCTGCGCCGCGGCGGACCACGAACGACGGCGCAAACCGGCGCCAGCCCAATGGAGTAGATGCATGAGTCCAGGTGTAGAACCGTTTCCGACGTCGAAACACGGTCCAGATTTCGACGCAATCATCATCGGCGCCGGCTTCGGCGGCATGTACATGCTGAAGAAGCTGCGCGACGAACTGGGGATGCGCGTACGCGTCTTCGACCGCGCCTCCGGCATCGGCGGCACCTGGTACTGGAATCGGTATCCCGGCGCGCTGTCGGATACCGAAACCTATCTCTACTGCTATTCGTGGGACCGCGAACTGCTGCAGGACTGGGCAATCCGCACCCGCTATGTCGAGGCGCCGCGCATTCTCGAATACCTCGAGCACGTCGCCGACCGCTACGATCTCCGCCGCAACATGCAGTTCGAAACGGGCGTCACCGCCGCCCACTTCGACGAGGAACGGAGTCTCTGGCGCGTGACGACCGACTGCGGCGAGACCTTCACCGCGAAGTATCTGGTGACCGCGCTGGGGCTCTTGTCCGCGACGAACGTGCCGGCGATCGCGGGCCGCGAAAGCTTCGCCGGCGAGCAGTACCACACCGGCAACTGGCCGCGCGGCGTGAGCTTCGACGGCAAACGCGTCGGCGTGATCGGCACCGGCTCGACCGGCATCCAGGTGATCACCAAAGTCGCGCCGCAGGCGAAGCACCTGACCGTCTTCCAGCGCTCGCCGCAGTACAGCGTGCCGATCGGCAACGGACCGC
>JADZCB010000109.1 GCA_020851775.1 Gammaproteobacteria bacterium | reverse complement strand
TGTTGAAGCCCGAGCGCCTGAACGCGCTGCTCGACGCGCGCTTCGTCAATCTGGCGATGAACTCGGCGACGCTGTTCGAGCAACTCGAGATGAACGCGTTGTTCCTGCGCCATCATCCGGCACCGCGGGTGATGATCTACGCGCTCGACGACAGTGCGTGTCGCGCGACACAGACGCCCGAGCGTTATACCTTCCGCGATTTTCCCGAGTTCATGTTCGACGAGAACCGCTGGAACGACCTGCTGTATCTGTTCAATGACAAGGCGCTCGAGAACGCCGTGCGCATGCTCGAACTCGTGCGCGGGAAGCGCCGGCCGAAGTACGGTCCCGATGGCTATTTCGATTTCACGCGCGACTTCGGTGCCTACGATCTCGCGCGTACGCGCCAGCGGGTCTACGGCAGCCCGACGCCGCCTGCACCACCGCCCGTCGTCGATCTCGAACCCACGGCCGAAGACGTGCCGCGCATGGCGAACCTCGAGTTGCTGCCGGCATTGCTCGATGCGGCGCCGCCGGCCACGCGCGTAGTGCTGTTGATTCCGCCGATGCACGTCTGGCATGTGCACGGCAGTGCCGCGGCATACCGCGAATGCAAGCGACAGGCGCTGGCCGTCGCTGCGCGGCGCGCGGATCTCGTCGTGCTCGACTACCTGCTCGACGGGCCGCTCACGCGCGAAGACCGCAATTACTGGGATGCCATTCATTACGGCGATCCGATTGCGGCGCGCATCGAGCGCGACGTGGCGGCGGCGATCAGGGGCGGTTTCAAACCGGAAGCGGGCGTGATCGTCCGCCGCCTTCCGGACTGAGTCGCCGCCGGCTTCGAGCACTTCACCACCATATATGGCGTCCGAGTGTCTGGTGGAGCCAATATCTGCCTGTTCACCTTTTGAACGGATTGCGGCTAAAATGCGTTCACTTTTTGAACGACCACCCGGATGCCGCAGGATCGCGAAGAAGCTCGGACGCTCGAAATCCTCACCGCGATCGAGGCGCGCAGCGACGTCACGCAGCGTCACCTCGCCGATCGGCTGGGGGTCGCGCTCGGTCTCGCGAACTCGTATCTCAAGCGTTGCGTGCGCAAGGGGCTCGTCAAGATCACGCAGGCGCCGGCGAACCGGTATCTCTATTACCTGACGCCGCAGGGCTTCAGCGAGAAAAGCCGGCTGACGGGCGAGTACCTGTCCGCGTCGCTCGATTTCTACCGACGTGCGGGCGCCTCGATGGCGCGTGCGCTGGCCGAGTGCGAGACGCGCGGGGCGCGGCGCGTGCTGTTCGCCGGGGTGTCGGAACTCGCCGAGATCGCCGCGATCCGCGGGCACGACACCGCGCTGGAGGTCATCGGTACTTTCGACCCGTCGGGCACACGCGCGAGTTTTGCCGGCAAACCGGTGTGGTGCCGGCTCGCCGACGCGCCGGATTGGGAGGTCGTGCTGGTGACGGCGTACGACAACGGCGCCGCGGTGCTCGCCGCCGTCGCTGCGGCTACCGACACGGGGCGCATCGTCGTGCCCGACATCGTCGGCCCGTTGCTCGTACCGCAGACGCCGGACGCGCACGACATGCGGGCGGCGCCACCGGTGACCGGACACATACACGCGGCGGTAACACGAGCGTCCGGGGCGGGCGCCGGCCGTCGACGATTCGAGGAGGGAGCATCATGAGCTATCGGGCGCCAGCCCGGATCGACGGGCGTCGTATCCGGTTTGCCATCGTCGGCTGCGGCCGGATCTCGGATCGCCATACCGATGCGATCAAGCGCCATCACGAGCGCGCCGAACTCGTCGCCATCTGTGATACCGATCGCGACGTGCTGGCAGCCAATACCAAGGCACTCGAAGTACCCGGCTATGACAGCCTCGAACAGTTGCTCGCGAAGAGCGAAGCCGACGTCGTCACGCTGTGCACGCCGAGCGGACTGCATCCGGCGCAGGCCGTGCAGGTCGCGCGCGGCGGCCGGCACGTCGTCACCGAGAAGCCGATGGCGACGCGCCTCGTCGATGGCAAGCGCATGGTCGCCGCCTGCGACGAAGAAGGCGTGCAGCTCTTCGTCGTCAAGCAGAACCGCCTCAATCCGACGCTGCAAGTCCTGAAGCGGGCGACGACGAAGAAGCGCTTCGGCCGCATCTACATGGTCAATGTCAACGTGTTCTGGACGCGCCCGCAGGAATACTACGATGCCGCGCGCTGGCGTGGCACCTGGGAGTTCGACGGTGGCGCCTTCATGAACCAGGCGAGCCACTATGTCGACCTGCTGGACTGGCTGATCGGGCCGATCGAGAGCGTACATGCCTATACCTCGACGCTCGAACGCAACATCGAAGTCGAGGACAGCGGCGTTGCGAACATCAAATGGCGCTCGGGTGCGCTCGGCTCCGTCAACGTCACGATGCTGACCTACCCGCGCAATCTCGAAGGCTCGATCACGATCCTCGGTGAGAAGGGCACGGTGCAGGTCGGTGGCGTTGCGGTCAACGAGATCAAGCACTGGGAATTCGCGGACCAGGACGAAGAGGACATCAAGGTCAAGGACTCGAACTACCAGACGACGTCGGTCTACGGCGTCGGCCACCCGATGTATTACGACAACGTGATCCGTGTGCTGCGCGGTGAGGCGAAACCCGAAACGGACGGCCGTGAAGGCCTGCGCTCGCTGGAGACCCTGATCGCGATGTACACCTCGGCCCGCGACGCGCGCCGCGTGTCGCTGCCCCTCGAGTACTGAGGACGATGCGATGACAGGCTACACGGCGCACCCCACGGCCATCGTCGACGACGGGGCCCGGATCGGCGACGGCACGCGCATCTGGCACTGGGTGCACGTGAGTGCCGGTGCCCGCATCGGGGCTGGCTGCTCGTTCGGCCAGAACGTCTATGTCGGCAACCGCGTAAGCATCGGCGACAACGTCAAGGTGCAGAACAACGTCTCGATCTACGACAATGTCACGCTCGAGGACGGCGTGTTCTGCGGCCCGAGCATGGTGTTCACGAACGTCTACAACCCGCGCGCCGAGGTTTCGCGCAAGGACGAGTATCGCGACACGCTGGTCAAACGCGGCGCGACGCTCGGCGCGAACTGCACGATCGTCTGCGGCGCGACGATCGGCGAATACGCCTTCATCGGTGCCGGTGCCGTCGTCAACCGTGATGTGCCGGCTTTTGCGCTCATGCTGGGCG
>JADZCB010000108.1 GCA_020851775.1 Gammaproteobacteria bacterium | reverse complement strand
GCGGCCCGGAACAGGCCAGGCAGGGTCGACCAGCGCCGCGTCGTCTCGAGTTCGAACAGGCTGCACCCGATGCGATCGGCGCTGCGGTGACCCGGGTGATAGGGCTGGGCCAGCGGCAGCGTGAGCGGCGCGCGGACGATCGTCTTCTCGATCTGCATCTCTGCCAGCATCGAAGTGTTGTGCACGAAACCACAGCCGCTCTGGATGTCCTCGCGTGTCGCGCCGGGCCACGCTCCCCACGGGGTCGACCCTAACGCGAAGGAGAGGCCGGGAAACACGTTGACGCCGACGGTCCCGTAGCGCAGACGCGCGAGCGCGTCGTCGACGGCGCGGGCGATCACGGGATCGCGCATCGCGCGCGGCGCGACGATCACGGTGGCCGTCAGCGTGCCCCACAGCCGCTCGTTCGCGAAGCGCACGGCGGCGTCGAGATATTCGAGCGGATCGCTCGAGCCGACACTCGTCTGCGACAGCAGACTGCAGAACGGTTCTTCGCGATACAGCGGCTGATCGACGTCCGGATCGAGATCCCGGATCAGCGTCCATGGCAGTTCGTCGGCGGCGGCGCGACCGAACTGCTCGACGCGCGGCTGTCCCGCACACAGCCTGGTCCAGCGTTCGTGGGCGCCCGGGTAGTACGCCTTGCGCGGCGGCGTCCGCGCGAACACCGCGGTGAGGTGACGCATGAATTCATCGGCCGCCGGCGCGCCGCGCGGCAGCACCAGCATTTTCGCCGCCGTACACCAGAACGACGCGTTGCCGACGACATAGCCGGCGACGTCGCGCGCCTGCCAGGCGAGTTCGCGCGCGGTATACGGTCCCGGCACGAGCAGCACGGGCAGGATATTGCCGAGTTCGGCGGACACGGGTTTCGGATTGCGCGGCGCGCCGGCCAGCCTGTTCGCGCGTTGTGCGGCCGGCGTGTCGCCCCAGACGATGGCGTCGTATGTATGCGCCGAGCCGGTGACGTGGATTTCATCGATCGCCGGGTGCGTCGCGAGCCACGCGCCGGTGTCGGCCCCGCCATGCACAATCGCGAGATAGCCGCGCGTGATCAGTGCGGCGAACGCGTGCGCGAGGATCGGACCGAGCCAGGCGTTGACGGGGTTCATCTTCAGGACGCAGACCGCACCGTCGTTGAAGAGCTTCGTCAACACGTCCTGCGCCGGGATCGCGCTTACATTGCCGGCCCCGAGCACGAGCGCGACGCGACCCGTGCGGGGCGAGGTCGTCTTGTAATACGCGCCGCGCAGCGCGGCACAGCCGGCGCGATCGACGTCCGGCAGCAGTCTGACCTCGGCCATCACGCCAGGCATGCCGAGTCGATCGAACACGTCCAGCGGCTGCACCCGCACGTGCAGCCGTCCATCGGCGGCGTCGCGATAGCCCGCGATCGGCGGCTGCGCGCCGTGCGCGAGCGCCGCGAGACTCGCGTCGAGCAGGCGCATCTGACGCGCGATCGGCCACGGGCCCGAGGTCCATTCCTCGCCTGCCGCCGGGCCGTCGGCGGCCAGCCCCTTGGCGGCGCAGCCGGTCTCGACCATGCGTGTCGCGCAGGCGGCGAGGCCGGTGCGCAGTTCGGCGATCAACGCGCGCCGGCTAAAAAGATCGAGCCGCGCGAACTCGTCGGCAGCCGCGCGCACGCGCGCGACGGCGGCCTCGAGCGCGGCGTCGTCGTCGGCGGGCGGAGAAATCGGCTGCACGGCGCTGCCGCGTCCGCGCTCAGCCCGGCGCGCGCAGGAAGGCGAGCAGGACGGCGTTGAACGCGGCCGGCTGTTCGATGTTCGACAGGTGGCCGGCACCGTCGAGAATCGCGAGCCGCGCGCGCGGGATCTTCGCGACCATGTCGTGCGCGATCGCCGGCGGCGTCAGCTTGTCCTCATCACCGCACACGACGAGCGCCGGCACGTGGATGGCGGCGAGATCCGCCACGCGTTCGTAACGCGTCATCGCTTCGATGGCCTTGATGTAAGACTCCTTGTGCAGGATCGCCATGCTGTCGACGAGACGTTGCAGCGCGGCCGGCGGTGCGCGCCGGCTCAGCAAGGTCGGGGCGACGAGCGGCGCGATGTCGCGCGGCTCCTTGCCATCGTCGACCAGCGGCTTCTTGCGCGATGCGATGAACTTCTCGCGTTGTTCATGCGTGATCGACGCGTCGTAACCCGCGAAGGTGTCGCACAGCACGAGGCTCGCGACGCGGTCCCGATGCGCTTCGTAGAAATCCAGCGCGATGCGGCCGCCCATCGACAGGCCGACGAGATGCGCCTGCGCGACGTCGAGGTGGTCGAGGAGACGCAGCAGATCGGAGCCGAAGTCCGGGAAGGCGAGCGGACCGTCGTAGTCGTCGCTGTCGCCGTAGCCCCGCGCATCCCAGGCGACTGCGCGGAATCCGGGCGCGAGCGCGTCGAGTTGCTCGCGCCAGTTCGTGCGGTTGCCGCCGATGCCGTGCAGGAACACGACGGTCGGGCCCGCGCCGAGCGCCTCGTAGGCGAGGCGCGGCGTGCCGGGCACGAATGCCGGTGCGGCCATCGCCGTTCTCAGGCGTCCCAGGGCAGCGGCAGCGCCGCGCCGTCGGCCGTCTCGACCTTGACCGGCGCCATCGCGAGCGTCGCGATGATATGGAGCGCCTCGTCGCCGTCGTTGCAGATCTGATGGATCACGTTCGGCGGAATGACGAGTGTCTGGTCGGTCTTGAACGGCAGCACGCGATCCTCGAAACGGCAGATCCCGGAGCCGCCCATGATGAGGATCACCTCTTCGCAATCATGGCGATGGACCGGCGTCGACGCCTGGGGCGCGATCGTCTGCCGCCACACTTCGCAATGGCGGAGTCCGTCCTGCGCGCCGGCCAGCGTCTGGTGCTCGAGGCCGGGCAGATGGTGCACCGTGGCGGCCGGGTTGTGATTGACGTGCATGGTTCTTCTCCGCGCTGACGAGGCGCCTATTGCCGTCCAGGTCAGGGCCGGCTGTCAAGGCACCGGCCGGGCGCAGGGGAAGCCGCGAGAAATATTCACTCGTGCAGCGTTCCCGCGAACCATGGAGGCCCGCTCGCGGACGAGTGCGCCGGCACTCGATGCGGGCCCGGCGATGCTGAACGTGTCGACGTGGGGCTTGTCCGGAGTTGCCTTCCGTATGTAAAAGACCGTCACGCCGACAGCCGTGTCGCATCGCGTGCCGTTCGGTCTGCGCACAATTCGCACCGCAATCAATGAACATCATGGAGTCATGCATGGCGCAAGCCGCCCCCGTCGTCCCGCTGCTCGGGCAGCCCTCCTTCATCACCCTGCAGAGCCACGTGCTCGGCGAAGAGCGCCGCCATCCGGGCGCGACCGGCACGCTGTCATGGATCATCTCGGCGCTGTCGATCGCCGCGAAGACCATCGCGGCGAAGCTCCGCACGGCCGGCATCGAGGATGTGCTCGGCGACATCGGTGCCGAGAACGTACAGGGTGAGCGCCAGCAGAAACTCGACGTCATCGCGAACCATCTGCTGATCCAGCTTCTGCGGGCGCGCGAAGGCGTCGCCGTGATCGGCTCCGAGGAAAACGACGAACTGCTGCTCGTCGATGCCGCCGCCGCCGGCGGACGCCATTATTCGGTGCTGTTCGATCCGCTCGATGGTTCGTCGAACCTCGATGTGGCGGGCGGGGTCGGCACGATCTTCTCGATCTTCCAGATCGGCGACGGTGACTCGGGCACGCTGCAGGCCGGCCGTCACCAGGTCGCGGCGGGCTACGTGCTCTACGGCCCGTCGACGATCTTCGTGCTGACGACCGGCCACGGCGTGCACATGTTCGTGCTCGACCCGGCCGTCGGCGCGTTCATCCGCGTCGCCGAACACCTGCGCATTCCCGCGCGCGGCAACACCTATGCGGTCAACGAAGCGAACCTCGACGGCTTTCCGCCCGCCTATCGGCGCTTTCTCGCGCAGTGTCGCGCCCAGGGCTATGGGAGTCGCTATGCCGGCGCGATGGTCGTCGATGTGCACCGCGTGCTGATCAAGGGCGGTGTGTTCATGTACCCGCCGACGGCGAAGGCACCGCAAGGCAAGCTGCGTCTGATGTACGAGGCGAATCCGATGGCGATGCTGATCGAGCAGGCGGGCGGCCGGGCATCGACCGGCACGCAGCCGATCCTCGACGTGCAGCCGGACGCATTGCACCAGCGCGTGCCCGTCGTGCTCGGCAGCCCCGAGGAGGTCGCCGCACTCGAGGCGATGCTCGCGGCGCCCTGATCTGTGATCTGGCTGAGGGCTTTCCGCCGCTCGGGCGTTGATCAATCCAGCCACGGAGGGCACGGAGGAAGAGATTGATTGAGCCGGCGGCGCCGTAACGCAATAGCGACGATGGGCGCAGGCGCGACGGAAGTTCCAGGCAATCCCGTTTCTTCCTCCGTGCCTATATCCTTTTGCCGGGCTCAGTGCACGCGGAACAGCTCGCGCGCGAGTTCGCAGCGCGCGAGGGCGGTGGCCGGGATGTCTTCCAGCCGATCGATGGCCTCGAGACGGCCGCGCAGGCCGCGCCGGTTCGCAATCTGGATCGCGAGGCCGGGACGGGCGTTCAGTTCGAGCAGCAACGGGCCGTGCGTGCGATCGATCACGATGTCGACGCCGAGGTAGCCGAGGCCGGTCAGTTCGTAGCAGCGGGCGCCGAGTTCGAGCAGCCGCGGCCAGTTCGGGATCTCGATGTTCGACAGCGACACGCCGAAGTCCGGATGTTCGGTGATGGTGCGGTTCTGCCACACGCCGTGCACGGTCAGGCCCGTCGCGATCTCGATGCCGACGCCGACCGCGCCCTGGTGCAGATTCGCCTTGCCGTCGGACTGGCGGGTCGGCAGCCGGACCATCGCCATCGTCGGCACGCCGCGATAGACGAGCAGGCGAATGTCGGGCACGCCCTGGTAGCTGACGGGATCGAAGACCGGATCGACCCGCACGCGGTACTCGACCATCGCGTCGTCACGGACGCCACCGAGGCTGTAGATGCCGCTGAGGATGTTCGAGACGTGGAATTCCACCTCGTCGAGCGTAAGACCGCGGCCGTCGGGTTTGACGACGAGATCCTTGCGCCGGCCGTCGATCACGAGCACGCCGCTGCCGCCGCTGCCGTGGGCCGGCTTGATCACGAATTCGCTGTACGGCGCGAGCCGCTCGCCGAGCTTCTGCAGATCGTGCTCGGTCTCGAACGTCGCGTAGAGCTGGGGCACGGCGATGCCCGCTTCGATCGCCAGGCGCTTCGTCGTCAGCTTGTCGTCGACGAGCGGATACCGATGGCGCGGGTTGTGCCGCATGATGTATTCGCGGTTGCGCGCGTTGAGCCCCAGGATGCCGGCATTGCGCAGCTTCAACCAGGTGTCGAAGAACAGCATCCCGGGCCTGCTAGCGCTTCGCCAGATCGCGGAAGCGCAGGATCTCGCTCAGTCGATACCCGGTGTAGGCGCCGAAACACAGGCACATCGCGAGCACCACGAGCAGAAGCTCGGGGAACGTCGACATCAGGTAGACGAGCCGCGGTTCGGTCATCGCGAAATAGCCGCAGACGGCGACGAACAGGCTGCCGATGAATTCCTTGATCGCGGTCGCCGGTCCGCGTTCCTCCCACACGATGCTCATGCGCTCGATCGTCATCGTCAGGATGACCATCGGGAACAGCGCGATCGACAGACCCTGCTCGATGCCGAGCTTCGCCGACAGCAGGCTGACGCCGAGCATGAGCCCGATCACGATCACGAGCACGCTGGCCAGGCGCGGCATCAGCAGCAGTCGCAACTGCGTCAGGGCGACGCGGATCGCGAGACCGGCCGACACCACGATCAGGAACAGCGCGATACCGGCCACCAGCTTCGTTTCGCGGAACGCGAGCGCGACCAGCACCGGCATGAAGGTGCCGAAGGTCGGCACACCGATGACCCCACGCATCAGCACGATCACGAAGGCCCCGAGCGGCACCATCAGCAGCACGCGATAGACGTTCTGCGTGCGCACCGGCAGGTCGTTCAACGACAGCGCCATCAGGCCGGTGTCGAGCTTCGATTCGACGCGGTTCGCGACCGACAACTGTGTCATCGGCGTCTTGTTCGCCGAAAAACCGACTTCGACGGCGCGCACGCCCTTGCTGGCCGTGATGCGCGGATCGTCATAGGACCAGACGAGGAAATTCTGCGGGTAGCCGTTGCGGCCCGTCTGCGGATCGAAGCCGTGCCAGCGTTCGCCGTCGTGAACCTCGAGCCAGGCCGTCAGCGGCGTATCGACGAAATCCTGTTCCAGCGGCAGGCCATAGACGATGCGGCTCGGAATGCGCGCGCCGGCGAGCACTTCGGTCAGCATCTTGGCCCACGTTTCCTCGGTCGCGGACTTGCGGATCAGCTTGACGTTCTCGTCGTCGGACTTGTTGATGTCGGCGACGAGCAGGCCGGTGAAGGTGTTGATGTCGGCCGATTGCGCGCGCGTCCTGGCGAGCACGGCCTCGATTGCCGAGCGCAGCGGCTCGGCGTACTCGGGCACTTCGGGAAACGTCGGCGCCGGCCCCGGATCGGGCGCGACTTCCTCGCGTTTCGGATAGACCTTCATGTGGTAGTACAAGGCCTGCGCGCCGCTCGCGCGCCGCACCGTCCATACCGCCTGCCGCGGTCGGCCCGCATCCGCAGCGCGAATCGCGAGACCGAAGGAGCGCGAGACGAAATCCTCGTCGAGCAGCGCGAAGCCGGGCGGCGTATCCGGGAGGGTCAGCGTGACCTTGGCCGGCTGACCGCGGCCCTCGAAGGCGACGCGGGCCTCGACGTCCCAGACGGTGGCCTCGGCCGTCGGATCCAGTGGCACCGACAGGCGGTCGACCTTCAGCCATGCGACAGTCAGGCCGGTGGCAGCGCAGATGAAGGCGAGGACGAAAACGGCTGAGAATCGCAAACGGGCTCTCCCTGCGGCTGGGTCGCTTACGGCGACTGGGTCTTGGGGCAGGTGGGATCCGTGTTGTAGCGCGCCGCCGGGTCGATCGTCGCGATATCCGCGAGGAAGCGGCGACCGAGCAGCACCGGGTAATTGAACTTCTTGCGGTTGACCAGCGTGAACAGCGCCTGGTAGCGATTGCCGCCGAGACAGAACTCGAGTTTCACCGACGGGCGGGGATCGTTCTTGTCGGTGCCGCGCAGCTTGATCGTGACGTCGCGGGCGAGCGGCTTCTCGACGAGTATCGTTTCACTGCCGGGATCGCGATGGTTGAGCCACAGCTTGAAACGCACCCACTTGCGGCCGTCCTTGTCGAAACGTTCGATGTCGGTCGCGTGGATCGCCGCGGTCTTGGCGCCGGTGTCGAGTTTCGCTTTGAGGACGATGTCCCACGGTTGCAGACGGACGCGCTCCAGCCAGCCGAGTTCGAGTTTGTCCCGGGCTGCGGCGGCGAGGCTGGTGCCGGCGAGTGCGAGACCCATCGCGAACGCTGCCACCAGCCGTCCGCGCCAGCGTCGTTCCTGGTTCGAAATCATGTCGTGAACGCCTCAAGCAGATCAGGCGCAGCGTATCGCTGCCCGTGTCGCGGTTTATGGGTTGTATGTGGCTGCGGGCGACCGAAAAACGAAAGGCCGGCGGGGTGCGCCGGCGCGGGCCATACTATACGACGAAACCCCCGCCGATGGTGAAGGGCCGACAGCCCTCGGCCTTCTCCGCCGGAGCTGTCGTCCATTAGGATGGCGGTGCAGCCGCGCATTCAGACGAGGTTCATCCACATGCAGTACTTCGAGGACAATTCGCTGTCGATCGGCGGCACGCCGCTCGTGCGGCTCAACAGGATCGTCGACGCTTCGCGTGCACTGGTGCTCGCCAAGATCGAAGGTCGCAACCCGGCATACTCGGTGAAGTGCCGCATCGGCGCGGCGATGATCGAGGACGCCGAAGCGCGTGGGGTCCTCAAACCCGGCATGGAGGTGGTCGAGCCGACGAGCGGCAATACCGGGATCGCACTCGCCTTCGTCTGCGCGGCACGCGGCTATCCGATCACGCTCGCGATGCCGGAGACGATGAGCCTCGAACGACGCAAGGTGCTCAAGGCCTTTGGTGCGAATCTCGTGCTGACCGAAGGCGCGCGCGGCATGGCCGGTGCGATCGCGAAGGCCGAGGAGATCGTGGCCAGCGATCCCGGCCGCTATTTCCTGCCACAGCAGTTCCAGAATCCGGCCAATCCCGCCGTGCACGAACGCACCACGGGACCGGAAATCTGGGCGGCGACCGATGGCCGCGTCGATGTCGTCGTCTCCGGCGTCGGCACGGGGGGCACGCTCACCGGTGTCGCCCGTCATCTGAAACACACGCGGGGGCGCCCCGTGACGATGGTCGCCGTGGAACCGACGGCGAGCCCGATCATCACGCAGGCGCGCGCCGGTGAAGCGCTGAAACCGGGGCCGCACAAGATTCAGGGCATCGGTGCCGGCTTCATCCCGGGCACGCTCGATCTCGCGCTCGTCGATCGCGTCGAGCGCATCGACAACGACGAGGCTGTCGACTACGCGCGGCGGCTCGCCCGCGAAGAAGGCATCCTGTCCGGGATTTCGTGCGGCGCGGCCGTGGCGGCGACGGCGCGCCTGATCCTTGAACCGGCCTTCGCCGGCAAGACCATCGTCGTGATCCTGCCCGACGCCGGGGAGCGCTATCTGTCGAGCGTGCTGTTCGACGACATCGCCGGCTGAAGGGCACTGCCGAGCGCCGGTGATCGCGATCAAGACGCGACGGTCGCCGCCGCGCGAGACTTTTCCCGCAAACGAATCGACGAGGTCGAACATGCTGCGCCGACTCCACCGTCCGCTGATCATCGTTGTCGCGAGCCTGCTCGGGGCCGGCAACGCGTCCGCCGCAGAGGCCGGCGACGTGGCGACCCGCGAGGTGATGCACAAGGTCTTCGATGCCATCGCCTATCTGCTGCCACTGTCGGTACGGGATGCGGAGCAGGCGAGCTCCTGGGATCGCGAACTGATCGACACCAAGCTCGCGACGCTCGGTGAGGCATCCGGTGCGCTCGTCGCGCACGCGAAGGTCAAGGACGAGGAGTTCCGCTATATCGCGCGCTCCTTCGATGAAACGACGCGCGAGATCGTCGGTTCGTTTCGCGAGACCTGGCCGTCGTATGCGTACTTTTCGCTGATGGAGCTGACGCAGCACTGCGTGGCCTGCCATTCGCGCCTGCCGTCCGACACGCAGGCCGCGTTCGGTCAGCGCCTGATGTCGCGCATGGATACCGCGGATTTCGATCCGAGCGAACTCTCACAGCTCTACGTGGCGACCCGCCAGTTCGATGCCGCGGAAAAAGTGCTGGAACGCAAGCTGCTGAGCCCGCAAGAAGACGCGATCGATCTCGACAATGCGGGCGTGCTGCTCGACTACCTCGACCTCGCGCTGGTCGTGCGCCACGACAGCGCCCGCGCACAGGCGCTGCTCACGAAGTTCGCCGCGCGTCCCGACGTGCCGCACTATCTCGCCGATCGCATCGAGGCCTGGCAACAGAGCCTCGCCTCGCTCGCTCCGGTGCTGAAGGACGCGCCGGTGCTCGCGCGGGCCCGCGAACTGTTCGAGACGGCGGACACGCTGACGCGCGCCCCGCGCGGCCGCGAACGCGCGATCCACGATTTGATCGCGGCCAGCCTGGCGCAGCGTTACATCGCGAGCCGGCCCGGCGCGACGGGCGAAGACATCGCCGACGCGTATTACATGCTCGGCATCATCGCGCTGCGCACGACCGAACCGAAGTATTCGGTACCCGAGATGGAGGGCCTGTTCGCGGCGGCGATACGCGCTGCGCCGAAGGGCCCGCATGCGCGCGAGTCCTACGATCTGCTCGAGGAGTTCGGTTACTGGCGGGATCTCCACCTCGCCCGCGCCGGCGACGACAGCAGCATCATCGACATGAACGCCCTGAGAAAGCTCGTCACCGAGTAGGTCCGATGGCGCCCGAATGCCTGCCGGCCGCCGCGCTGCGCGCACGCTGTCCCGACGATCGCTACGCGTTCGCGACCACGGCCGAACTCGAACCGCTGGCCGGACCGGTCGGACAGCTTCGCGCGCTCGACGCACTGCGTTTCGGCAATCACGCCCGCGGGCCCGGCTACCACACCTTCGCCTGCGGCCCGGCCGGTAGCGGCCGACTGTCGCTGGTGCTGGCCGAACTCGGCCGCGAGGCGCGCGGCCGGCCGGTGCCGGACGACTGGATCTACGTCTACAACTTCGACCTCAAGCACGCGCCGCGGGCGTTGCACCTGCCTGCCGGACAAGGCAGCGCGCTCGCCGAGGCCATGGGTCGTCTCGTCGAGGACTTGAAGACCGCGCTGCCGGCCGCCTTCGGCCGCGAGGAGAACCGGCGCCGCCAGGAAGACATCGAGTCGCAGTTCCAGGAGCGTCAGCAACAGGCGATCACCGCGCTGAGCGAACGCGCGGCGCAGCAGGGCGTGCTGCTGATCGGCACGCCATCGGGTTTCGCGTTCGCGCCGATGGACGAACAGGGTGAGGCGATGCACCCGGCCAAGTTCCAGAAGCTGCCGGCCGACGAACAATCCCGCCTGAAATCGATCATCGAAGGCCTGCAGGACGAGCTGCAGGCGACCGTGCGCCAGTTCCCGCTGTGGTTCCGTGAAACGCGCGAGCGTCTGAAGTCGCTGAATCGCGAGATTGCCGAGTTCGTCGTCAATCACCTGGTCGGTGAAGTGAAGGCGCGCTTCCCCGCGCACGCCGAGGTGCTCGCGTGGCTCGAAGAAATCCGCGTCGACATCGTCGAGCACGCGCCGGCGTTTCTCGCCGCCGCGGGCCCGCTGCCGTCGGGGACCGATCCGGCGGAACTCGAGAGCGTCTTCCAGCGCTATGCGGTGAATCTGTTCGTCGACAACGGCGCGCTCGACGCCGCCCCCGTCGTGCACAGCGACCTGCCGACGCTCGGCAACCTGATCGGCCGCATCGAGCATCGTGCGACGCTCGGGACCTTCGTCACCGATTTCACGCTGCTGAAGGCCGGTGCGCTGCATCGGGCGAACGGCGGTTTCCTCGTGCTCGACGCACGGCAATTGCTGATGCAGCCATTCGCGTGGGAAGCGCTGAAACGGGCGCTGCGCGCGAGCAAGGTTGCGCTCGATGCCTCGGAAACGCAGCTCGGCCTGCTGACGACCGCGACGCTCGATCCGACGCCGATCCCGCTCGACGTGAAGATCTGCCTGATCGGTGAGCGTTGGTTGCTGTACGCGCTCGAAGGCCACGATCCCGAGTTCCGCGATCTCTTCAAGGTGATCGCCGATTTCGACGACGAAGTGCCGCGCACGCCAGACAGTGAACTCGCCTATGCGCGTCTGTGCGCGCGGCTCGCACGCGATGCCGGCACCCGCGCACTCGACCGCGGCGCGGTATGCCTGCTCGTCGAGCATGGAGCACGCCTCGCCGACGATGCCGAGCGGCTCAGCACGGCCGAACATGCCCTCGCCGACGTGATCCGCGAAGCCGATTTCTGCGCCGACGTCACGGGCCAGGCGACGATCGGCGCCGACCAGTTGCGCGAAGCGATCGCGCGCCAGCAGCGGCGCGTCGGCCGCATCCGCGAGCGCATGCTCGAGGAAATCGTGCGCGGCAACCGCCTGATCGCGACCGACGGCCATGCGGTCGGCCAGATCAACGGCCTGTCCGTGTTCCAGACCGACAGCATCAGCTTCGGCCTGCCGACGCGCATCACGGCGCTGACCCGCCTCGGCGACGGGCGCGTGGTCGACATCGAACGCGAGACGGAACTGGGCGGCGCGATCCACTCCAAAGGCGTGCTGATCCTGTCGAATTTCCTCGCCGCGCGTTATGCCGCCGGTGTGCCGCTGTCGATGTCGGCGAGTCTCGTGTTCGAGCAGTCCTATGGCCGCGTCGATGGTGACAGCGCTTCGCTCGCCGAACTCTGCGCGTTGCTGTCGTCCCTGTCCGGCGTGCCGATCCACCAGCGGTATGCGGTCACGGGTTCGGTGAACCAGCTCGGCGAGGTGCAGGCGATCGGCGGTGTCAATGAAAAGATCGAAGGCTTTTTCGATCTCTGCGCGGCGCGCGGCAGCGGCGGTGGACACGGGGTCCTGATCCCGCGCGCGAACGTGAAGCACCTGATGCTGCGCGAAGACATCGTCGCGGCCTGCGTCGCCGGCAGTTTCGATGTCTATGCGGTGGGCGGCGTCGACGAAGCGCTCAACCTGCTGACGAGCGTCGAGGCGGGCACGCGCGACGCCGACGATCTGTTTCCGGCGCATTCGGTGAACGGCCTCGTCGAAGCCCGCCTGCTCGAGTTCTCGACGCAACGTCGCGAGTTTGTCCGCAATCACACGGGCCAGAGCGGAGCCGGTGCCGATGACTGAGCAGACCGGACGTGTCCTCGTCGCGCTGCCGCACCCGGCCGTGCCCGAGGAACTGCTCGATTTCGCGTTGCGCATCGCGGCGCGGCGCCGGCTGCGGATCCATGCTCTGATCCGCGAGGCGCACGAACTCGCGAGCGCCGGCGCACTGCCGTTCGTCGAGGAGATCGATCGCTGGTCCGGCGTACGCCACCCGTTCGACGCTGCGGCCGCCACGCGCGCGATCGCGCGACTCGCGCACGACTGCGAACGGCGGCTGCGCGAACGGGCCGCCGCCCATCGCGTCGAATGCGCGCTCGAAGCGGTGCACGGTCCGCTGGTGGGACAGGCACTCGCGACACTGGCGCGCGATGATGTGCTGCTGCTCGGCAGCCGCGCCGCCTGGTCGCGTCCGGGACCGCACGCACCCGGCCGCGTCGGTGTCGTGCGTGATGGTGTCGACGAAGACGTGGCGTGCGCGATCGCGGCCGATCTCGTCGGTGACACGCGCGCCGCGACGACGCTGCTCTCACCGCAGATGCTGGCGCCGGAAGCGGATGCGCCGCCCGGCGTCGACGTGCTGGTCCTCTCCCGCCATCGCGCTGCCGAACACGGCGCCGCGCTCCAGCGTTTCCTCATCGCCCCCCGGCGCGTCGTGGTCGTGCTGCCGTAGCGATCGATACGCGATCGTCGTGCCTGCGACGCACGTGGCGTCGCAGGCGCGGTGAACGTCTCAGAGGTTCGGCGGGATCAGCAGCATCGCGAGGCAATTGACGCCGAAGAGCACCACGGCGACGAGAAAGGTGTAGCCGACGATTTCGCCGAAACGCAGCCGCGTCACGGCGAGGATCGGAATCGCGAAGAAGGGCTGGATGAGATTCGTCGTCGAGTCGCCGTAGGCGTACGCCAGCGTCGTCGTCATCGCCGAGACGCCGAGTGCTTCGCCGGCCGGGATCAGGAACGGGGCCTCGATCAGGAATTTCGATCCGCCGGACGGCACGAAGAGATTCATGAACCCCGAATAGACGTAGATGATGAGCGGGAACGTCTCGGTCGTCGCCAGCGCCGAGAACAGGCTGCCGAGCCAGTGACCGAGATCGGTGAACTGCAGCAGGCCGAAGATGCCGCCGTAGAACGGAAACTGCACGATGATGCCCCACGCCGAATCCACCGCGCGGCGGCAGGCGCGCAGGAACGATACCGGATTGCCGTGCAGCACGAGCGCAAGGGCGAGGAAGGTCGCGTTGTACGCGTCGATCGTCCAACTGTTCGCAATCCCCCTGGTCGCGAACGCATGACCGAGCGGATAGAGGATCAACAGCACGGCGAGCCAGGTCCAGCCGCGGAAGCGATCGATGCGATCGGCCGGCCGCAGGGCCGGTGGATCATCTTCCGGGGGCGCGGGAAGGATCGCCCGCGCCTCGGTCTCGGTCAGCAGCCGTGGCGCGCGGCGGGGATGCAGCAATGCGACCGTCACGAGCGCGACGGCGAAGATGACGCCGCAGTACACGAGGTTGTACGTCGAGAACAGCGACTCGGAGATCGGATAGAGGCGCTCGAGCACGGGCGACTGGCCGGGCGGGGCCGTCACCAGCGGATTGCCGGGCGTCGCCAGGATCAGCGGCGCCGACCCTGACAGACCGCCATGCCAGATCGTCCCGAGACCGAGATAGGCCGCGGCGATCACGACGCGCACGTCGCTGTGCGGATTGCGCCGGAGCAGGAACGGCGTGAACAGCGCGCAGGCGACGAGACACAACGCCCAGTTCAGATAGCCCGTCACCATCGAGAACACACCGGCGAGGAGCACGGCCTGCACCGGGCGCCGGGGATTCGGCAGCCCCGCCAGCCAGTCGAAGAAACGATAGGCCGGGCGCGATGCGACGCAGGCATAGGCGGCGATCATCGAAATCGTGAACTGCATCGCGAGCGTCAGCAGCTTCCAGACGCCGTCGCCCCACGCGAGCACCGCGGCTGTCGGCGTCGCGCCGGCGCCGGTGACGGCGAGCACCAGCGCCACGGCCGTCAGCATCATGCAGATCACCCAGGCGTCCGGTACCCAGCGCTCGGTCACCTCGGACAGACGCGCGCCGAGCCGGCGTATCGATTCTGCGACGTTCACTCTGTTCCCCCTCCCGTTCGAACGCCGCACGGTAGCGGAGACGGTGGCCGCCGTCACCCGTGCACGCAGCGCCGGGCGGATCGCGCCGGCCGCGCGGCGCCCGGACACAGCGGGACGCCTGTCGTGGCGGGCGCACGAAACGATCGATATTTGCGCCCGGGGTCTTAGAATGCGCGCTCCCGCGCCGCCCCGCCGGTGCGTCCGTCCCCGCCCGTCACGCACGGGCCCGCATGCGCGCTCACGCGCCAGAGTCGACGTCGATGATCGTGTCCGAACTGTTCCACAGCATCCAGGGTGAGGGTCATCTCACCGGCAAGCCGATGTTCTTCATCCGCGCCCAGGGCTGCGCCGTGAAATGTCCGATCCGCGACGTCTGCGATCAGCCCGAAGCGCTCGCCTTCAAGGGCGGACGCGACTATGCGCCGGCGACGCTGGCCGATCTCGCGGTCGAGGCCGTGGGCTCACGCGGCTGGGTGTCGATCACCGGCGGCGAACCGCTCGATCAGGCGGATTTCGATCAGGTCGTCGCGGCCTGTCGCCACGCCGGCCTGTTCGTCAACGTGCAGACGTCGGGTCTGCGACGGGTCAATGCGCCGTGGGACTGGTGCACCGTGTCGCCGAAAGCGCCGGTCGACGACCTTGCGCTGCGTTTCGCGCAGGAACTGAAGGTCGTCTACACAGGGCAGTCGATTGGGGAACTGCAGGCTTATTACGAGCGCTTCTCGGCCTGGAACTACTACCTGCAGCCGTGCTGGCGTGACGGTCGCAGCAACCAGGACGAGACGCTCGCGCGCGTCTACGAACTCAACCGGCTAGGCATGTACTGGGAATTCACCGCGCAGTGGCACAAATTCCTCGGCGTGCGTTGACGGGCCCGCTCGGGTTCGAGCGCCGGGTCGACGTCCACTGCGCGGCGCGTGTCCATTGTTCGGCACATCGCCGACTCACACCACCGTCGGGTAGGAGAGATTCAGCGCGAGCTGGCCGATGAGATAGGCCCAGCCGACGACGGCACCGACGGCGGTGACTACCACTGCCGCGAATTCCTTGCTGCGTGTACTCATGTGCGTGCTCCTCTTGGTGTGTATCAGGACCGGCGTGGCCGGTGTGGAGCAGTGTCGGTGCCGAACGTAGCGTGGCGATTTCCGAGTGTTGCCGGCGTGTTCGCGATTCGTAGCGCAGTGATGTCCGAGTCGTACGTCATGGCGCGCGTGCCGGGCAAAAAAAACGCCGCGCGG
>JADZCB010000107.1 GCA_020851775.1 Gammaproteobacteria bacterium | reverse complement strand
AGCTTTTCCTTGTGCTTCTTCACCTGACGATCGAGTTTGTCGGCCATCAGATCGATCGCGGCGTACATGTCGTCGTGTTCGCTTTCGGCATGCAGCGTGTTGCCGGAAACGTGAATCGTGGCCTCCGCCTTGTGGAGCTGGCGGACGGCGCCCAGCACCACGTGCGCATCGACGACGTGATCGAAATGTCGCTGGATGCGCTGCAATTTGGTTTTGATGTAATCCTGGAGAGCGGGCGAGAGTTCGACGTGATGGCCGGAGATGTTCAATTGCATGTCGTGGTTTCCTGGGTCGGTGCTGGACTTCGGGGGTCCGCTGGCAAGCTGATCGGGCTTCCTCTGCTGGGCAGTATAGCGCCTTGCACGGCCGGGAACCTGCGCAGGCTCAGGCGAGGCGCTTGCGTTCGTTCGACGGCGGGATCTGCATCGCTTCGCGATATTTTGCGACGGTGCGGCGCGCGACGTTGATGCCCTGCTTGGAGAGGATCGTCGCGATCTTGCTGTCGCTCAGCGGCTTGTCGTTGTGTTCGGCCGCGATCAGCTTCCTGATCACGGCGCGAATAGCGGTCGATGACGCTTCGCCACCCATGCTGGTGCTGACGTGACTCGAAAAGTAGTACTTCAGCTCGAAGATACCCCGCGGCGTATGCATGTACTTGCGGCTGGTGACGCGCGAGATCGTCGACTCGTGCATGCCGAGTGCTTCGGCAATGTCGTGCAGCACCAGCGGCTTCATTGCTTCCTCGCCATGTTCGAGAAAAGCCTTCTGGCGCTCGACTATCGCGGTCGCCACCTTCAGCAAGGTCTCGCTGCGGCTCTGCAGGCTCTTGATGAACCATTTCGCCTCCTGCAGATGCGTCTTCAGTGAGCTGTTGCCGGCGCTGTTGTCGGCACGCCGGATCATGCTCGCGTAGTACGGATTGATGCGAACGTGTGGCACGGCATCGGGATTCAGTTCGACCTTCCAGCGACCGCGCAGCTTGCGTACGAAGACGTCGGGCACGAGATATTCCGCCGGTTCGTCACCGTATTGGGAGCCGGGCCGAGGATTCAGTTTCTGGATCAGCGCTATCACGCGCTTCAGCGTTTCCTGATCGATTTTCAGGCGACGCATGATCATCGCGTACTCGCGCGCGCCGAGTGCATCCAGATAGTCTTCGCACACGCGGTACGCAATCGCGAGATCGGGGGTATCCGCGGCGAGTTGCCGGAACTGGAGCAGCAGCACTTCCTTCAGATCGCGACCACCGACACCTGCGGGTTCCAGCGCCTGGATCTGCTTCAGCACGGCAGCGACTTCGTCCAGTTCGACCGCTTCGTGCAATTCCTCGGCAGCATTGACCGCCTCGCGGATTTCGTCGAGCGACGCCTCCAGGTAACCGTGATCGTTGATTGCATCGACAATCGCGATCGCGATCGCGCGATCGACGTCCGTCAACTGCAGCAGATTGACCTGCCACAACAGATGTTCGCGCAGCGATCCGCTGCTGCCACGCACGTTGTCGAACTCGCCGGATGCGTCGTCCTGCGCACCGGCAGGTCCCGACGCCGACAGCGTGTTGTCGAAGATTTCGTCCCAGTCGCTGTCGACCGGCAGATCCTCGGGGATATCCTCGGCAGTCGGCACGCCAAGTTCTTCCGGCGCGTCGCCGGCGCCATCGCCGGTCCCGTCATAGTCGGTGCCTTCGGAGTTTTCAGTGCTCTTCGCCGCGACGCCTTCGGCATTGAAGTCGAGGATTTCGCGCTCCTCCTCGTCGTCGGGCTCGAGCATCATGTTCGAGTCGAGCACCTGCTGGACTTCGAGCTCGAGTTCCATCGACGACAACTGCAACAGACGGATCGCCTGCTGCAACTGGGGCGTCATGGTCAACTGCTGACCGAGCTTGAGCTGCAGGGACTGTTTCATCGGCGACGGCGTCCGGCGGCCTCGCGAAAGAGAACGTGCTGGTGCCGGTCAGGCTGACCCACGGACATCGGCGCGCGGACGGCGCGCCGGAAATTCGTTACAGGAGCACCGGCGTCCGTCGCGGGATCACATCGCAAAATCTTCTCCGAGATAGACTTCCCGGACGTGCTCGTCGTCGAGCACCTGATCCGGCGTCCCGTCGGCGATGATGCGTCCATCGTTCACAATGTAGGCCCGGTCGCAGATACCCAGAGTTTCACGCACGTTATGGTCGGTGATCAACACGCCGATGCCGAGTCGGCTCAGGTGCTGAATGATTCGTCGGATGTCGCCGACCGAAATCGGGTCGACTCCCGCGAACGGCTCGTCGAGCAGCACGAAACGCGGCTGGGAGGCCAGAGCGCGAGCGATCTCGACCCGCCGCCGCTCGCCCCCCGATAGCGACATGCCGAGGTTTTTCTTGATGTGGCTGATATGGAATTCACGCAGCAGACCATCGAGTCGACGCGTCCGCTGGTCGGGACTGAGTTCCGGAATGATCTCGAGCACCGCGGCGATGTTCTCTTCCACCGTCAGTTTACGGAACACCGACGCTTCCTGCGGCAGGTAACCGAGACCGCGGCGCGCCCGCAAATCCATCGGCAGTGGCGTGAGATCCTCCTTGTCCAGGTGGATCGTGCCACCGTCGCCGGCAACGAGTCCGACGATCATGTAGAAGCTCGTCGTCTTCCCGGCACCGTTCGGCCCGAGCAGACCGATCACTTCGCCGCTCGCCACCGACAGGCTCACGTCACGCACGACCTGGCGCGACTTGTAGCTCTTCGACAGATGGCTGACTGTCAGCACCGCCATCTGCCGGCCCTCCGTGCGGCGTACGATGCAGCGGCGCCGCGCACCCCGGCACTGACAGTCGTCATGGCGGCGGTGCCGGCGCCTTCGGCGGGATGATCACCTTGATTCGTCCCGGCTTCTGCGGCGTACCACCCTTGGCCGGCGCCTCACCCTGCTGCGGCGTGCCGCGGCCGGTGATGACGCTGCGCTGGGTGTCGTAATTGATGCGGTAGCCGGTGAACAGGCGGGCCCCCTGCGTGAGGCGCGCGTCCTTGATCAGAATGAGCTGGTTCTTCTTCGCGAGATATTGAATCTGCGCACCCTCGCCCTCGATGTCTTCCTTGCCGCCGTCCGGAGTCTGCTTGAAGTACGCCGGCTGACCATCGAGAAACACTTCGGTGAGCTGCCGGTTCTCGTCGAAGTTCGCGCGCATCTTGTCGCCGGTCATCCGGATCGAACCCTGGGTGACGACGACGTTGCCGATGTAGGTGGTGCGGCCCTCGACGTCGTCCATCTCGGCGAAGTCCGCCTCGATTTCGACCGGCTGGCTGGGATCGGTGGCGAGCGCGGCGGCGCCGGTGACCCACAGTCCGAGCAGCAACGCGAGGCCGGTTTCGCGCATGACCTCAGTTCGCTTTGTCGTCTTGTTCAATGCGGCTTCTGACCCGTTGCAGGAGTTCGAGGCGGTTGTGGGCGAAATTGGCCCGGAAGCCGCGGCTCTTCGATACCGTCCGCGGTCCCTTGATGGTGGCGGCGTTGTCCGTCTCTGCGTACTGCACCTTCGGGAACACGCGCAGTTCCGAGGTCAGAATCTCGAATTCCCGTTCGCCGGCATCATCGAGCCGCCAGATCTCGACGCGCCCGTGCAACAGGACCAGTTCCGTGCCGGCTGTCACCGTGCCACGTTCGGCGGTGACCTGCCAGGGACTCGCCGTGTCATTGTAAATCTCCATCCGCGGGCGGGCCAATTCGGTCGAGTCGTCATCCGGATAGTGGTAGACGCGGTCGGCGATCAGCACGTTCTGGAGTTCACCCTGTTTGTTCATCGAATGGCGGACCATGTCGATGAGATAGTAATCCGGCTCGTGCGGCCCCGGGGGCGTGATCCGGTTCTCGTCGTCGACCAGCAGCCGCCACAGCCAGAACGATCCAGCGCAAGTCAGCACGGCGACCAGCGCAATCCAGTGTGTCCTGCCCATCGCGTTCCGCGGCGAGCGCCGCGCTATATCCCGTAACGCGCATATTGCGCGGCCAGCGTGCCACCTGCCGTCATCAGCAGCTCACAGATTTCCCGCACCGCGCCGCGTCCGCCCGCCGCGCGCGTGCGGTAGCGCGCCACATCGACGCAGACCGGATGCGCATCGGCCACCGTCACCGGCAGGCCGACCCTGCGCAGAACCGGCACGTCGGGCAGATCGTCGCCCGCATAGCAGACCGCGGCCGGGTCGATGCCGAGCTTTTCCTCGAGTTCGGCGAGGGCGAGCAGCTTGTCCCGCTGCCCTTGATAGACGTATTCGATACCGAGTTCGGCCATGCGGGCCGCGACCACCGGCGAGCGACGGCCGGTGATGATTGCGATGGCGATGCCGCTGTCGCGGAGCATCACCAGGCCCTGCCCGTCGCGCACGTCGAACACCTTGTACTCCTCGCCATCGGGACCGAGGAAGAGCTGTCCGTTGGTCAGCACGCCGTCGACGTCGAAGGCAGCGAGACGGACCCCGGCCGCGGCAGCGAGAACGTCGGGCGGGAAGCCGCTCACAGGACTTTGGCTTTGAGCAAGTCGTGCATGTTCAGCACGCCGATCAGCGCCTGCTCCGGGTCGACGACCAGCAACGCATTGATTTTGGCATCCTGCATCACGCGCAGCGCTTCCGCCGCCAGCATGTCGGCCTCCACGCGCTGGCAGCGGCGGGTCATCACGCCCGCCACCGGCGCATCGAGCACGTGCGCGCCGCGATCGAGCGCGCGGCGCAGATCGCCATCGGTGAAGATGCCTTCGAGGCGGCCGTCGGCACCGACCACGGCGGTCAGCCCGAGACCTTTGCGTGTGATCTCGAGCAAGGCGTCGACGACGCGCGTGTCCGGGCGTACCACCGGCATCCGCTCACCCTGATGCATCAGATCCCTGATTTTCAGCAACAGCCGGCGACCGAGCGCACCGCCCGGATGCGAGCGTGCGAAATCCTCCTGGGTGAAACCGCGGGCTTCGAGCAACGCGACGGCCAGCGCATCGCCCATCGCGAGCGCCGCCGTGGTGCTCGAGGTCGGTGCGAGACCGAGCGGACACGCTTCCTGTTCGACCGGTACGTGGAGATGGACGGTCGCGGCCTCGGCAAGCGTCGAACGCGGATTTCCCGTCATCGCGATGAGCGGCACGCCGAGGCGCTTGATCAGCGGCACCAGCACGGTGAGTTCGTCGGTCTCGCCGGAATTCGACAGTGCGAAGACGACGTCCGCGGGGGTGATCATCCCCATGTCACCATGGCTCGCTTCGCCCGGGTGTACGAAGAACGCCGGCGTGCCGGTGCTGGCGAGCGTGGCGGCGAACTTGCTGCCGATATGGCCGGATTTACCCATGCCGAGCACGACGATGCGTCCAGCACAGACGAGCATGTGCCGGGCGGCATCGACGAAGGTATCGTCGATGCGCTCGACGAGTCCGGCGAGCGCGCGCGCCTCGATGTCGATGACGGCACGGCCGAGCCGCTTCAGCCGATCGGCATCGGCCACGGTCGCCGGAGGGCGCTCACGATCGATCATGCGGGAAGGATGTCGGTGGCCGATGGCGGCTCTCTGAAAACTCGACGGCGTGTGGGCACGGCAGTTGCAGGTTCGCGGCGCTATTCGACCGGATTACAGTAGGCAGCGCAAGCGCGGCAGTCGCGCTGCCCGGGTTCATTCCGATCACCTGCGGGACGACTCCTTATGAAAGCGATGTTGCTTGCTGCCGGCCGCGGGGAACGCCTGCGACCGCTGACCGACCGCACGCCCAAGCCGCTGCTCGAGGTCGGTGACCGACCACTCATCGAATGGCAGATCGAACGGCTCGTCGCCGCCGGTCTCCGCGATCTCGTGATCAACCTCGGTCACCTCGGCGAGCGCATCGCGGCGCGGCTCGGGAACGGTCGGCGTCTCGGCGTGAACATCGCGTACAGCCCCGAGCCGCCGGGCGCGCTCGAAACCGGCGGCGGGATCCGTCGTGCCTTGCCGCTGCTCGGTGACGCGCCGTTTCTCGTCGTCAACGCGGACGTCTGGATCGAGTACGACTTCACGCGGCTGCCGGCACTCACCGACGATCTCGCCCACCTCGTGCTCGTACCGAATCCGAGTCACAACGCGCGCGGTGATTTCGCACTCGACGGCGCGCGCGTGCGCAACGAGGGTGAGCCGCGTCACACCTTTGCCGGTGTCGCACTCTACTCGCCGACGCTCTTCACCGCCCATGCCGAAGGTCGTTTTCCGCTCGCGCCGCTGTTGCGCGCGGCGACCGCCGAATGCCGCGTCAGCGGGGAATTGCACCGCGGGATCTGGATCGACGTCGGGACGCCGGCGCGCCTCGCCGATGCCGTCCAGCGCGCCGCAAGCTTGACAAACCGCCGCGGCATGGATTAAGCATTATTTTTAGAATCAAAGGTTTAATTGAGTAATGTAGAAAATACGCCTAATATACCGGCCAACCCTATGTCATCAGGACGGATGGCGGCCCGACTACGCCGGCTGTTGCGGACACGCGATTGAACTGTCCGCCCGAGCGGCGTAAATAGGCCGCACCAGACTAAAAGAACGATACGCCTACGCTGGTATGTCT
>JADZCB010000106.1 GCA_020851775.1 Gammaproteobacteria bacterium | reverse complement strand
TGCCGGCTCACCCCGCCGGCCTGCTGATGGCAGCCGACTCGGCGTTCCGGCAGGACCGCTACGCACAAGCAGAAGCCCTGCTCGAGCGCTTCACGCGCCATTACCCGGATCACCTGCCGGCGCAGCGCCTGCTCGCTGCGGTTCTGCTGAAGCAGCAGCGCGCACCGGACGCCCTGCGGCTGCTCGAACCGCTGGCGGCGGCGGACACGCGCGATCCCGCGCTGCAGGTCCTGCTCGGACAGGCTTACTTCGAGGCGGGCGACGCCGCCAAGGGCGAAGCGGCGCTCGCGACGGCAGAAAAGCTCGCACCGGACTCGCCGGCACTCGGGACCCAACGGGCGGTCGGCCGGCTGCTCGCCGGCGACGCGGCGGCCGGCGTCTCGGAACTCGAACAGATCATCGAGCGCGAACCGCAGGATCCCACGCCGCGTCAGGCGCTGGCATATGTCGAGTTGTTGGGGGGTAATGCGCAGGCTGCGCTCGAGTCGGCGCGCGCACTGGTCGCACTGCGGCCGACCGATCCGCGGGCGCAGCACCTGCTCGGCGTGGCAGCGGCCGAGGCCGGCGACGAAGCGGCAGCCCGGGCCGCCCTTGCCGCCGCGCTGAAGCTCGATTCGAAACTTGCGCCCGCGCTGGCGACGCTGGGCCAGATCGAATTGCGGGCCGGCCATCGCGACGAAGGCAAAGCGCGCCTCGAAGCGGCGCTCGCCGCCGACCGACGGTACGCGCCGGCCGCCCTCGCCCTCGCCGCCCTCGCCAATGCCGAAGAGCGCCGCGCCGATGCCGACGCCGTGCTCGAACGTTTCATTGCCGACGATCCGCAGGCAAGCGAGGTGCGCTGGCGACTCGCGTTGAACCGGCTGCTCGCAGGTGATGCCCCGTCGGCGCTGAAACTCGCCGACGCGGCGCTGGCCCTCGCGCCCGATCATCCGCGCAACCGTCTGCTGTGGAGCTACGTCAAGCTGCGCGCCGGCGACGCGGCGACCGCCTACGCGCGGCTCGCGGACTTGCGGGATGAGCGTCCGGACGATCCCGTCGTGATCCTGCTCTATGCAGAAGCGGCGCGCGCGACGAAACGCACTGACGAAGCACGTGCCGCCTATACGGCAGCCGCCGAACGCTCACCGACCGCGGTCGAGCCGTGGCGAGGTCTTTTCACGCTCGCGCTCGACGAGCAGGACTGGCCTGCCGCGGAGCGGGCCATCGGTGAGTTTCGCCAACGCGCGCCGCAGGCACCGGAAGCCGACGCGGCAACGGCCGCGCTGGCCGCCAGGCGCGGCCGACCGGCCGACGCCGTGGTCGCCCTCGAGGCTGCTTTCGCCAAGGACGCCGTGACTCTGCGGCTGCTGCAACTGGTCGACGCCGAACGCCACGCTGGCGCCAAGGCGCAGGCGAATGCGCGCCTCGCGCACTGGCTCGAGCAGCATCCAGGGGACGTCATGGCGCGTGAAGCGCAAGGCATGGCGGCCTTGCACGACGGCGATCTGCCCGGTGCCCGAGACGCGTTCGAAGCCGTGGTCGACGCACGACCCGACCACGCGGTCGCGCTCAACAATCTCGCGTGGCTCTACGACGAGGCCGGCGATCCGCGGGCGCTCGACTATGCGGAGCGGGCCCGCCAGCAACTGCCGGATCGGGCCGAGACGGCCGACACGCTCGGCTGGATCCTCGTGCGTCAGGGCCAGGTGCAGCGCGGCCTGCGTCTCATCGAACAGGCGAAGACCGAACTCGGCGATGAACCGGCCGTGCACTACCACCATGCGTGGGCACTCGACGCGGCGGGGGAAAAAGCCGCCGCGCGTGCCAGCGTCGATGCCTTGTTGAAACGGTTTGCGCAGTTTCCCCAGCGCGCCGATGCCGAGCGGCTGCAAACGAAATTGCGCGAGCGCCGAAGCTGACGGTGCCGCCGGCAGGCCCGGCGCTTACGCGGCGCGGACCACGACCCGTGCCGCGCCGTCGACGAGGCGACCGACGACCCAGCCTGCGTTGTCCTGTACGTCGCTGACGATCGCCTGGACTTCGGCGACAGCCACCGGATCGCAGGCAATCAAGAGGCCGCCACTCGTCTGCGGATCGGTAAGCAGCGTCGCGAGCGACGCCGGCGCGTCGGGGGGGAGGTCCACCGCGTCGCCGTAGCTCGCCCAGTTGCGCGTCGACGCGCCGGTCGCGACACCCGAGGCGACGAGCGCGCGCGCGCGCTCGATGATCGGCAGCCGCGCGCCGTCGACTTCGGCACCGAGCCGCGACGCACGGCAGATTTCGAGCAGATGCCCGGCGAGGCCGAAGCCCGTCACGTCGGTCATCGCGTGCACACCCGGCACGCTGGAGAGCCGCGCGCCGGCGCGATTGAGCAGCGTCGTCCAGTGCAGCATCTCGGCATAGTCGGCGGGTGACAGCATGCCGCGCTTGACGCCGGCCGACAGCACGCCGATGCCGAGCGGCTTGGTGAGGATCAGCGCGTCCCCCGGGCGTGCCCCCGCGTTGGTCTTCACCTCGGCAGGATCGACGAGCCCGAGCGCAGCCAGTCCGTAGATCGGTTCCTGCACATCGATCGAGTGCCCACCCGCCACCGGGATGCCGGCGTCGCGACACACGCTCGCCCCGCCGGCGAGGATGCGGCCGATGACCTCGGGCGGCAGCTTGTCGATCGGCATGCCGACGACGGCGAGCGCCAGAATCGGCTGCCCGCCCATCGCATAGACGTCCGACAGCGCATTGGTCGCGGCGATGCGCCCGAAATCGTGAGGGTCATCGACGACCGGTGTGAAGAAGTCCGTCGTCGCGACGATCGCCTGCCGGTCGTTCAGCCGATAGACGGCGGCATCGTCGCCGTGTTCGGTGCCAACCAGCAAATCGGCGGGCACGAGGCCCGGCGGCATCGCGGCCAGCATGTTCGACAGCAGTGCCGGCGAGATCTTGCAGCCGCAACCGCCGCCGTGGGCCAACCCGGTCAGTCGAATGTCGTCCATTGCTGCGCAGCCGTTGCGGGGAGATGGTGAGCATACCCGAGCCGGACAGCGGCCAGAATGGCGCCACGCCGGCCGTCAGGCCGGATCGTCGACGATCTCGCGAAGCTGGGCGAACGTGAACGGCTTGGCGAGAAAGTCGTCCATGCCGGCATCGAGGCAGCGGGCGCGATCCTCGGCGAAGGCGTTCGCCGTCAGGGCGACGATACGCACGCGGGGACGGCCGCTCGCGCGTTCGGCGGCGCGAATGCTGCGCGTGGCGGCGAATCCATCGAGCACCGGCATCTGACAGTCCATCAGGATGAGATCGTAGTCACCGCGCGACCACTGCGCGATGGCGTCCTGGCCGTGCTCGGCGGCATCGACCTCGCATGCCGCGCAGTCGAGCATCGCGGCGGCGAGTTCACGGTTGACCGGATTGTCCTCGACCAGCAGCACACGCCGCACCGGTCGCGATACCGGTGTCGCAAGCGCGGGCGGTGGCGCATCCGACGCGGGATTCGACAGCGCGCGCAGTGCCACCACCAGCGACTGCCGGCGGACGGGCTCGTAGAGCGTCGGCGTCTCGTCGCCCGCCGGGGCGTCGCCGGCATACGGTATCAGGCGCAGCAAACGACCGCGGCGGCGCGCCGCCTGTACCAGCGGGTGAACGTGCTCGGCGGGCGCGACACGCGCGCCGAGCACGACGAGCGTCTGCGCGTCGCACGCGACCGACGCAACCGGCGGGAGGTGCGCGAACGTATCGACCCGGGCGCCGCAGGCGCGCAGCGTGTGGTGCAGACCCTCACGCACGGGGGACGAGGCTTCGATCAGGATCACGTGGACATCGAACGGTGGCGGCGGAGTGCCGGTCACGGCCAGATCGAACTCCAGTTCACAGTGGAATTCGGCGCCCGCGCCCGGTGTGCTGTCGACCGCGAGGTCGCTCCCCATCAGGCGGACGAGTTCATTGCTGATGGCGAGGCCGAGCCCCGTGCCGCCATAGATGCGCGTCGTCGAGCCGTCGGCCTGCGCGAAAGCCTGGAACAGCCGCGCCGACTGCCCGACGTCGAGCCCGATGCCGGTGTCGCTCACGGCGAGTCGCAGACGACAGCGGCCCGCCGCTGCCTGCGGCAGGCAGCGCACCGTGATGGCGACCTCACCGTCAGCCGTGAACTTGACCGCGTTCGCGCCGAGGTTGATGAGAATCTGCCGCAGCCGCAGCGCGTCGCCGACGATGCGGGACGGCACGTCGTGCGCGACACAGGCGCTCAGCAACAGACCCTTCGCGTGCGCGTGCGGTGCGATGGATTCGAGCACGTCTTCGACGACGTCACGCATGTCGAACGGCTCGGGTTCGAGTTCGGTCTTGCCCGCTTCGAGCTTGGAGAAATCGAGCACGTCGTTGACGAGCGCGAGCAGGTTGCCGCCGCTGCGATCGAGTGTATCGAGATAACGGTGCTGCGCGGCGTCGAGCGTCGACTGCTTCAGCAGTTCCGTGGCACCCATCACGCCGTTCAGCGGCGTGCGGATCTCGTGACTCATCGTGGCGAGAAAGCGTGATTTCGCTTCGGCCGCAGCGAGGGCCGCATGATTCGCGGCGCCGAGTTCGAGGTTCATGCGCCGCAACGCTGACAGCGTCGCCGCGCGCGAGCGTTCGAGCAGCAGCATCATCGCGAGCAGCGAGATCGCGAGCCCGGCACGTGAGGTCGCGAACATCAGTTCGGGCTCACGGCTCAGATCGCTGACCAGCGGCGTGCCGTAGCGATTGTTGAGGAGGATCAGCACTTCAAAGGCGATGTTGCAGGCGAGCGTGCGGATCGCGGCCCGTCCCATGCCGCAGTTGACGAACAGATACGGTGGCGTGATCAGCCACCACGAGGTCGGACCGACCCCGCCTTCGCGATAGACGAGATAAATCAGCAGCAGATTGACGCAGAGGCCGAGCGTCAGCAGCGCGCGCTCGAGCCCACCGGGCCGCCGCGCCTGCCACAGGTTCGCAAGAATCGCGAGCGGCAGCAGACCCATCACCATCGCGTCCACCGCGCGGTCCACCCACGAAAAAAAGCCGACGTAGAACACCGCGGCACAGAAAGTGACGACGCTGGCCAGCGTGAACACGTGGATACGCGTCATCTGCATCGGGTCGTCGGTCACCGTGGTGCCGACACAGAGGCGGACGACAGACTCGTTCAGGCGAGCACCGAAGGTGCGTGCAGGTGGCATCGGCAGACGCAAAGATATGATGAACGACTGCCTGGATTAGCGTCCCGTGCCCTGATTTCTGAATCGTGCCCGGGCACGACGGGCCGGCTGTTCGACGGAGAATCCGGGTCCGGTGCGGGACGGCTCGCGTCAATCCGGCCGCGGGGGCGTCGGCGCCGCGATGCCGGGTCCGCGGATCAGCACGAGCCCCATGCACGCAATGACGCCGAACAGGGCCGCGAAGCCCGTGTCCGGGGCAAGTTCGACGGCGAGGCCGGCGAGCGCGGGACCGAGCGCACCGCCGGCCGCGTAGGCGAACACGAGAGCCGCCGTCGCGCCGATCAGGGCGACGCCGGTGTACGCATGACCGATCGTGATCATCGCGAGCGTATAAAGCCCGCCCGTCGCGGCGCCCCACGCGAGCGCGACCGGCCACAGCAGCGCACTCCAGCGGGCGGCGGGCCACGCGAGCAGCGCACCGAGCAGCACGCACCACAGGCATGCGCGCAGCAGCGTCCCGAGCGGCCGGCGGTCGGCCAGATAACCGACCGGCATCTGGCAGATGAAGCCGCCGACGCCGAGCGTCGCGACGAGGCCGGCGGCGGCGGCGATCGACAGACCGGCGGCGAGGCCGGCGACGGGCAGGAACGTCGCGGGCGCGCTTTCGAGCATGCCACCGATGAAGGCCGCGATCAGCAGCACGGGGCGCTCGTGCACGAGACGCAGAAAGGCGGCGTGAGAGCGCTCTTCTCCCTGCGTGGCGAGCGCCGGCAGCCCGATCAGGCACAGCAGACCACCGATCAACATGCCGCCGCTGACGACGAGCGGCAGCGCACCCTCGACACCCGTCGCGCTGACGAGCAGTGGACCGGTGATGAAACACGCGCCGACCATCGTCTCGAAGGCGCCGATGACGACGCCACGCCGGGCCGCCGGCGCGGCCCCGGCGACGTAGGCTTCGGCGCTCACCCAGCGCAGTCCCCCGAAGCAGCCGAGTACGGCGGCGGCGAGGAACCACGCCTCGAGACGCGCAGTCACAGCCAGGGTGGCCACGACGAGCATCGGCGCAGTGCCGGACAGCACGTACGTGGCCCGCAGGCCGATGCGGCGGGCACACACCGCCGCGAACGGCGTGACGAGAAAGACGGCCCCGTAGAGCGCCGCACCGAACAGGCCGATGATCCACGCCGGTTCGTGTCGCGCCGCAAGTCGCAGGGTCATGAGCGGCATCAACATCAACACGGCGTTGAGTTCGCAGAATGTCGAGACGAACAGGCGCGCGAGCGTCCGTCGTTCGTCGCGAGTCAACGCCAATGGAGGTTCCGATGAAATCATCGCGTTTCGGCTTCACACCGCGCATCGCCGTGCCGGTCCTGCTGGCAGCGCTCGCGTTGCCGGTCGCCGCCCAGACCGCCGACGAACCGGCGCCGGCCGCGCCGGCGGGCCAGGGCATGACGATGGGCCCGGGTCAAGGCATGGGCATGGGGATGGGAATGCACAGGATGCAAGGCGCGCGCTGTCCGATGAAGATGCGTCAGGCGTGCGGCAAGTCGCAGCACCTGCGGATGCCGCGGCTGCCGCCAGGCAACGACAAGCTGCAGTTGCAGATGGAAGCCGAGATCATGCAGAAGATCGGCGAGATCCAGGGCAAGTACGCGAACCAGTTGCCGTGACCGGGGCCTGCAGCCGCGCGCTTCAATGGTCGACGTGCGGCTGCAGGTGGGCATCGGATTCGAACAGCGTGCGCAGTTCATCGGCGGCCTCGCGCGTGCTCTGCACGAGCTGTGTGTCGTCCTTGTAGATGGCGTGCATCTCCTGCAGCGTCTTCTCGTCGTGAGCGCGGAACGCAAGCACGGCACGCCGCGCCTGTCCCGGCGTGAGCCCGACCGCGACCAGCACCTTCTCGGTCATCAACAGCGCCGAATGGTAGGTTTCGCGTTCGATGTACGGCAGCCCCATATCCATCAGCCGATGAACGTGCCGGCGATTGCGCGCCCGCGCATAGAGCGTGACGTCCGGGAAATGCCGCCTGACCGTTGCCGCGGTGCGCAGAGAGGCTTCGATCTCGTCGATCGCGAGCACGAACACCTTCGCCTTGTCGACCCGTGCGGCGTGCAGAAGATCGAGACTGGAGGCGTCGCCGTAGTAGGCCTTGCTGCCGAAGCGCTGCACCGTTTCTACCTGATCCGGATTGATTTCGAGCGCTGTGAACGGAATTTGCAAGGCGCGCAGCACCCGGCCCGTGACCTGGCCGACGCGGCCGAAACCGGCAATGACGACCTGGTGATCGGTGTCGACGATGCGCTCGTAGTCGCCGGCGCGCAGCGGTGGTCGGCGCGTGAGTCGGGTCGCCAGCGCATGGAGGAACGGCGTCAGCGCCATCGACACGGTCACGACCAGCATCAGCAGATCGCTCTCGCCGGTGCCGATGAGCCCCTGGTCGCGCGCGAGTGCGAAGAGAATGAAGCCGAATTCGCCGCCCTGGCTCAACACCGCCCCGAGTCGCGCGGCCGGCGTCGGTGCGAGGCCCGAGGCGCGGGCGATCCCGTACATCACCGCGAGCTTCACGCCGATCAGCCCGACGACGAGCCCGAGCACTGTCGCCGGGGCGGCGGCGGCGAGCCCCAGATTGGCGCTCATGCCGACCGAAATGAAGAAGAGACCGAGCAGCAGGCCCTCGAACGGCGCGATGCGTGCCTCGAGCTCGTGACGGTATTCCGAGTCCGCGAGCAGCACGCCGGCGAGAAAGGCCCCGAGTGTCGGCGACAGGCCGGACGCGTGCATCAGCAGCGTCGTCGCAACGACGACGAGCAGCGTGGTCGCGGTGAAGAGTTCGGGGACGCCGCTGCGCGCGACGAACTGGAACAGCGGCCGCAGCACGAAACGGCTGGCGAGCGCCAGCCCGACGCAGACGGCAAGGAACTTCGCGATGCCGGGCAGCGGACTGAGTTCGTCGAGGGCATCCGGCGCGGCGAGCAGCGGCACGATTGCGAGCAGCGGGATGACCGCGATGTCCTGGAACAGCAGGATCGCGAAGCTCGCGCGCCCCTGGCTCGTCGCGAGTTCGCGTTTCTCCGCGAGGAGCTGCAGCACGAAAGCCGTCGACGACATCGCGAGGCC
>JADZCB010000105.1 GCA_020851775.1 Gammaproteobacteria bacterium | reverse complement strand
TGGCGATCAATTCTGGCACCTTGCCGCTCGACCTGGCGATCAAGCAGGTGGCCGGCAGTGGCAAGCGGGTCGTGGCGGTATTCGAGGATCCGAACTGCGGCTAATGTCGAGGTCGAATCCTGTTCATCAGACTGATTGCCCGGCGTCAACTATCCTGAGCGCTGTCGGCCAAGATAGTTGACGCCAGGCAGCGGCGTCCGGACTGCCAGGAACAGGCGTCGCCGCGCTTGCTTTACTTCGGCTGCCGAAGTATCGCCGCGTCGATCCGCTCACGCGACACCAGGCGACAGCACTCGATGCCGCTACTGATCCTTCCGGGGGGCGCCCGGCGGGCGCCCCGGAGGACATCAGAGATAGAAATCCAGGGCAAAAACCAACATCAACGTCGACCTCGGCCCGGGCTCCGCGGCAAATAGCCGCGCTTCTCGGCCGTCACTCACAGCCCCTGCGCATCAAGCGCTTCCTGGGCACCAGCGAGAATGCGGTGAAGACGCAGATCTGGTGCGCCATGTCCGCCTATGTGTTGATCGCCATCGTCAAGAAGGAGCTTCAACTCGATGCCCCGTTCTACACATGTCTACAGATCTTGTCGGTATCCGTTTTCGAGAAAACCGAGGTTTCATGCGCCTTGCAGCCCGATCGATCCAGATCCGACCTGCCCATCACCGCTAACCAGTTGATCTTGTTCGATTTTTAACCGGACACTACTAGGCTACAGTAAAACATTACAACTAGTGTGCAGCCAACAGGCTCCCAAGAGCCACCAATGGTTTACAGCATCGGTTTGTCGTGTAAAATATTACTATCATTTCAGAGTGAGGGAGGGCGAGATGCGCTGGAATCCACTTGGCGGGATCCGCAGGGTCTGGCTCACGGCCGGCATCTGCGCTGCGGCGATCTGCTGCGCCGCACCGGTAGCGGCCCAGGACGCTGCATATCCATCGAAAACGATCCGCATCGTCGTGCCGTACCTTGCCGGCGGCAGCCCGGACTCGGTGGCTCGGCTGTTAGGTGAACGGTTGTCCAAGGCATGGGGACAGCCCGTCATCATCGACAACAAACCGGGCGCCGCCGGCTCGATCGGTGCGCAAGCGGTCACGCAATCGGCGGCTGACGGCTACACGTTGCTGCTGACCGCGTCGGGTCTCGTCCAGGCTCCGCATCTGGTGGCGAATGCGCCCTACGATCCGGTGCGCGACTTCACGCCGACCGCGCATGTCGGCGGTACTCATCTCGGATTGTTCATCAATGCCAAGACACCGGTCGCGACCGTGCAAGAGTTCGTCGCATACGCCAAGGCCAATCCGCGCAAGCTCAATTATGCGTCATACGGCGCGGGCTCTCTCAGTCACATGTTCGGCGAGATCTTCAATGATGTGGCAGGCGTGGATCTCACGCATGTGCCCTACAAGGGAGACAGCCCGGCGATGGTCGACCTGCTGGAGAGCCGCGTCGAAGCGGCTTTTCTGTCGGTCTTCTTTGTGCGCCAGCACGTCGAATCCGGACGCATTCGCGCACTGGCCGTGACCGGCGCCAGTCGTTCGCCGTTGCTGCCCCAGATACCGACCTTCGAGGAGGCCGGGGTACAAGGCATGCAGGCGCAAGGCTGGTTCGGACTGCTGGCGCCGGCGGGCCTGCAACCGGCGCTCCAGCAGAAGATCGCCGCCGAGGTGACGAACATTCTTCGCCAGGAGGACGTCCGTAGCCGTCTGCTGAGCATGGGCGTAGTCGCCGGAGGCAGCACTCCGGAAGCATTCGCCGAGATGGTGAAGCACGACTTCGAAATGTACGGCTCGATCTTCAGGAAATACAGCATAAGGACGCAGTAGCGCATGAGCAGTGCCCTTCTCGACCTCACGTTGATTACCGGCAGCGACCGGCGAACCCGCCCGACCCGGTTCCTGCATCTGGCCATCGCGGGCTGGACGGCCCGTGATACGGCGGCCGCCGAAGCGCACGTTCGCGAGCTCGAATCGCTCGGCGTGCCTCGCCCCGCCACAACTCCGGTCTACTATCGCGTGTCGGCCGCACGCCTAACGACCGACGCGCGGATCGAGGTTTTGGGGAACGGGTCGAGCGGCGAAGCGGAATGCGTCATCGCATGCCTCGACGGCAGCTTGTGGGTCGGCATCGGATCGGATCACACCGACCGCGACGCGGAGGCCACCGGCGTCACCCTCTCCAAGCAGATGTGCGACAAACCGATCGGCTCCGAGTTCTGGCTGTTCGACGAGGTGGTCGATCATTGGGACGACCTCGAACTGCGCGCCCACGTGCTCGAGGGCGCGCAGCGCCGGTTGTATCAACAGGGCCGCATGTCCGCGATACTGCGTCCGGAAACCTTGCTGGAGAAATCGCCGGACTGGGTCGGCCAGCTTCGGCCCGAGGCGGCGATGTTCTGCGGTACGCTGCCGGCCATAGGCGGCGTGCGATCGTCATCGCGGTTCGAGATGGAACTCATAGACCCGGTTCGACGGCGCTCGCTGCATCACATGTATGAAGCCGTGCCGCTTCCGGTTCGTGGTTGAGAGCGCAAGACTCCGCGCTTGGGAAAGGGAGAATCGCCACGGCCGTGAACAAGAAACACGACGAATTCCATCGCATCGATATGGCCAGCGGCTGGGAGACTCCGCCCGGCTACCCGTCCGGCATCGAGCAGAAGATCCTGTCGGGCAGCCTGGACGAGGCTGCGAAGCGCGGCAGCCGCACACGCCTGCTGCGCTTCGCAGCCGGCGTCTTCACCACGGCGCCGTTCGTTCACGAATACTGGGAAGAGGTGTACCTGGTCAGCGGCGATCTTACGGTGGGCAACGACAAGCACGGCAGAGGCGGTGTGACCTTCGAACCGAACACCTATGCCTGCCGGCCGCCGGGTGCCCCGCACGGACCGTTTCGATCGGATACCGGCTGCATGCTGCTGGAGATTCACTACTTCGATCCGGCGTGAGCCCGATCACATCTGCTTGACGATATTGCGCCGGAAAGACTCGATATGCCGTCGCACGACTTCGCCGGCTGCCTCGGGATCACGGGCCTTGATCGCCTGCAGGATCGCATCATGCTCGTCCCGGACCGAGACATGATGCTGCGGCGTGCGCAGCGAGATGAACCAGAAGCGCAGCGAACGATCGTGCAGGCCGCGCATCAACTCGCCGAGCGCCGGATTCTTCGATGCGCGCGACAGTACGCCGTGGAATTCGCGATCGAGCACCATCTGCCGATCGATGTCGCCACGCTCCACCGCCGCCTGAGTGTCCCGCAAGACCGATTCCATGTCGGCGATATCGATCTCCTCGGCGCGGGCCGCGGCCAATCTGGCGCAATAGGTTTCGTTGACCAGCCTCACGTCTATGATGTTCAGGATCTCGTCGAGCGTCACCGGTTTGACGATCACCCCCTTGCGCGGAATGATGTCCACCAGGCCCTCGAGCATCAGGCGGTTGATGGCCTGCTGCACCGGCGTATGGCCGATGCCCAGCAGCTCGCTCACCCGGGCCGCATTCAGATACTCGCCGGGCTTGAACTTCAACGTGATGATCGCGTACTTGAGCCGTTCGTAGGCCTCGATGTGCAGCGCGCGTTTCGCAGTCGGAAGTGGACGGACATGCCGACGCGCCGCCTGGGCGCCCGCGACGCGCGGCGGCCAGGCAACGGTATCGACGGATCCCCCACTGCGTCGCGGCGGCTCCTTCGTCGCGGCTCGTCGCACTTCCCCGTCTCCGTCCATGAATCAACCTCGGTAATGTATCACTGTAACTTCTCAGCGCCGCGGCGCTGAGATCGACACGAAACCGGATGGAGCGGAACGTGGAGCGAAGCGACTTCGAAAGAGCGACCGGCGCGCACGTGCGCGAGTTGTGCCGCCGCGGCGACTGGACGGATCGAACCTTCGGAATGGCGCTGGGCTATTACCAGGCCAACCTCGCGATCGTTCCAGCGGCTTATGCCTTCGAGTTCATGCTTTTTTGCCAGCGCAATCCGAAGCCTTGTCCGATACTGGACGTCACCGACCCCGGCGATCCGGTACCCAGGCGGGCGGCTGTCTCAGGCGACGTCCGCACCGACGCGCCCCGCTATTGCGTCTATCGAAACGGCAAACTGGTCGACGAGCCGCTGTCGATCACACACCTCTGGCACGACGATCACGTTGCATTCCTGCTCGGATGCAGCTTTTCCTTCGATGCCACGTTATCCGATGCGGGCATCGAGTTGCCGCACATGGGCGGCAACAAAGGGCGCCTGAGCGCATTCGTGTCGAACATTCAATGCGAGCCCGCAGGCCGCTTCAAGGGGCCGATGGTCGTCAACATGCGGCCTATACCGAAACGGCTCGTGGTCAAGGTGATTTCGATCAGCGAGCGCTATCCGCTCGCGCACGGCGGCCCGGTGCATATCGGCGATCCATCGTCAATCGGCGTCGATCTCGCCAGGCCGGATTGGGGCGTTTACACGCCATTGGCGCCGGATACCGAGCCTGTATTCTGGGCCTGCGGCGTCACGCCGCAAGTCGTGGCGACGCAAAGCCGGATTCCGGAGATGATCACGCATTCGGCCGCGCACATGTTCGTCACCGATCTGCGCGTTGCCGATCCGTCGCCGCTGACCTGACGACGCCGAGGCCCCGCGGCCGCCGAAGCTCTTCTTCATCGCTCCCCCGAGGGCGCCAGGTCCCGCAACGGCAGGTGCACCGCCACCGCGGCCAGCGCGATGTCGAGCATCCACACCCGGTCGTAGTGGCCGCTGGCCTCGAACGCGGCGCCACCGAGCCACACGCCCAGGAAGCTGCCCACCTGATGGAACAGCATCGCGAGCCCGAGCAGCGTCGCCAGGTTGCCGGGGCCGTACAGGCGGCCCCGCAGGCCCGCGGTGGGCGGCACCGTGGCCATGTAGGTCACGCCCATCCACAGCGCGAACAGCTGCACGACCGCGGGCGTCTTCGGCGCGAGCACGAACAGCAGCACGCCGGTGCCGCGCTCGGCATACAGCGCGATCAGCATGTGCGGCATCGAGCGCGTCTGCGTGAGCATCCCCGACACGATGCTCCCGACGATGTTGCAGCCGCCGACGATCGCCAGCCACGCGCCGGTCAGCGAAGCCGGCAGGCCGCAGGCGCTGATCGCGCATCGCCGCGCGACGGATCGCGGCGCGGGAAGCCGGGGTGGCAGCACCGTTCACGGTGGCCGGGCGCGTCGCACCGGAAACGGGTGCGGCCTGCGGCACGCCGACACCGGCGCCCGGGCGCCGGGCGCGAAACGCCGCGGCTAGCGGCATCGCGGCGATCGTGAGCGCAGCCATCGCCAGCATCGCGTTCATCCAGCCTGCCGCGGCGATGGCCGCCCGCGCCGCCGGCGCGATCGTCAACTGGCCGGCCGAACCGACGGCGCTGACGATCGGCATGTTCAGGCGCTCGCGCAGGAAGGCGATGTCGCGCTTGATCATCGAGGTCGACACCTCGAACTCGCGCAGCATGCGCTCGCGGGCGACGCAGCGGCCGGTGGCGAGCCATTGCCGGATCTTCTGCAGCCGGTCGGTCTGGGCCAATGGGGGCTGTCCGGATTGTCGTGCGCGAGGCGCTGCTCGAACTCGTCCGCGGCGGCGCACCATGCCTGCGACGAACGCCGGACGCGGCGGGCCGGCCGACGACGGATGTTACAGGGTGCCGGGCGCCCGAAGCCACCGTGCGCGCGAGGGCGGCGCTGGGCACGTTCTCGCGGATCGGGTACAAGACGGCATCGGGAGGGCTGTCATGGAGTTCGACGATCGTTGCGTGATGGTGACCGGCGCCTCGGGCAACCTCGGCCGCGCGGTGGAACGGGTCTTCGCCGCGCGCGGCGCGACGCTGGTGCTGGTGGGTTCGCGTGCCGAGCCGCTGCGCCGTGCGTTCGGCGACGGCGACGCGCGGCGCATGCTCGCGCCGGTGAACCTGCTCGACACAGCGGGCGTCGCGGCGACGGTCGGTGCGGCGCTCGCCCGCTTCGGGCGCATCGACGTGCTGTGCAACCTGGCCGGCGGGTTCCGGATGGGTCCCCGCGCGCACGACACCGGCGACGACGACTGGAACGCCATGTTCGACCTGAACGTGCGCACGCTGCTGCACGCGAGCGCCGCCGTGGTCCCGGGAATGATCGCGGCGGGCGGCGGGCGCATCGTCAACGTCGGCGCCTTCGCGGCGCAAAAGGGCGTCGCCCGGATGGGCGCCTACGTCGCGGCGAAGGCGGCGGTGATCCGCATCACCGAGACGATGTCGGCGGAACTGCGCGACGCCGCGATCAACGTGAACTGCGTGCTGCCGACGATCATCGACACGCCGGAAAATCGTGCGGCGATGCCCGACGCCGACCCGGCCCGCTGGGTGGCACCCGGCGACCTGGCGAACGTGATCGCCTACCTGGCCTCGGACACAGCGCGCGCCGTGCACGGCGCGGCCTTGCCGGTGACCGGGCTGGGCTGAACCAGCGTCTACTTCAGCGAGAGGTCGACGCGGGACAACGGCGGCGCGGCCCGCGGTGCGCCGCCCGGGCCGCCCGGGCCGCCCGGGCCGCCCGGGCCGCCCGGGCCGGTCGCACCGGTCGCACCGGCCGCACCGGCCGCACCGCTCGCGCCAGCCGTGTCCGACGCGCCGCCCGAACCGGCGCCCGCGCCGGCAGGCTCGGCGGCACCGAGTTTCGGCCGCACGATGAACATCCGCTCGCCGGCCACCTTGCCCGAGTCTGCCAGCCAGTCCTTGACGCGCTGTGCACGCTCGTTGGCCAGCACGACCAGGTCGGCGTCGCTCGCCTCGATGTGCGCGAGCATCATCCGCTCCATCTCGGCCACGGGCTGCGACTTCACCAGCCCGATCGCGTTGCGCGGCTTGTCGAATTTCGCGGCGCGCCAGGCGAGTTCGAGGTACTTCGGATACGCCTGCGCATCGATCTGCACCTTGTCAATGGCCGCGACGTCGCCGCCGCCGCCGACCGTCTCCTTCAGCTTCTGCGCCTTGACCGCGCGCTGCAACGCCAGCCGGCGAAGCGCCTCGCGGTCGGCCACCGGATCGGCGCGTCCGGACACATCCAGTTTCAGGCCCGGCCGGTCCGCCAGCGCCCGCGCGATCGACTGCAGCTTGCCGAGCGCAGCCGCATCCAGTGCGTGGCCGCCCGGCTCGAAACCCACCCACGACAACTCGGCACCACTCGCGCCGGCGAGACTGGCGATCAACGCGAAGGGCGCAGTCACTGCCTTGACGATCAGGTTGACGATGATGCGCAGCACGATGCCGCCGACGCTGAACTTCGGGTCGTCGAGCGACCCGCTGATCGGCAGGTTCACGTCGATGACGCCGTTGCGATCCTTCAGCAGCGACACGGCAAACAGCACCGGCAGCGTGAGCGCGTCGGGACTCTCGACCTTGTCGCCGAACGTGAGCTGGTCGAGCACGATGTTGTTCTCGGCGCTGAGTTGCCGGTTCTCCACCTTGTAGGTCACGCTCGCCGACAGCTTGCCCTTGTCGATGCCGTACCCGATGTACTTGCCGGAATACGGCGACAGCCGCGGCAGGTCGATGTCGCGGGCGCTCGCTTTCAGGTCGAGGGACAGCGGATCGGCCAGCGGGTTCACCGTGCCGAGGATCTCGACGCTGCCGGTGTGATCGACGCGGCCGCGCAGTTCGAGGTCCCCGGCCTGGCCCGGCGTGATCTGCGACACCTGCCCGTTCATGCCGGTGAGGTTGGCCGAGTAGTTCGGCTTCACGAAGAAGTCGCTGAAGTCGATGTTGCCGTTGACCAGGCGCACGCCGCCCACGCGCAGGTTGCGCTGCGCCGGCGGCTCGGCTGGCGCGGGCGCTGCAGTTGGTGCCGCCCGGTGATCGACCAGCAACTCGCGCAGGTTCAGCCGGCCTTCGGCGTTCAGGATTACGCGCGCGTAGAAGTCCTCCAGTGCGATGCCGCCGACGTCGACCTTCAGCGGCGCGGAGTCGAATTCGACCTGGTCGAACGCGAGCGATTTCCAGCGCAGCAGGTCGTCGTTCGCCTCCTTCGACACGGCCGCGAAGTCGACGATCGAGGCGCGCCCCTTCCAGCCGATGCGGGGGGCGGCCTCCCCGGGCCGTGCGAAACGCAGGCTGCCGTCGACGCTGACCGAGCCGCTCGACACCAGCGCGTTCACGTACTCGGTGAAGTACGGTTGCAGCGGAACGATCACCAGGTCGCGCGCGGCCACGCGCAGCGTGCCGGTGAGCGGCACCGCGCCGATCTCGCCGGCCAGCGACAGCGTGCCGCGACGCTCGACGCGTGCCCGCATCTTCACCTTCGCGGGCGGCGCCTGCGCAGCACTGGAGAAGCCGCTCGCGCCGATGTCGATCGCGCTCACGCGCAGGTTCGCGGCCTTGCCGGCGCGCGGGTCCTGCAGTTCGACGCCGAAGCCGCTCACCGCGAGTTCGTCGAGCGTGACCGTCCATGGCGCCGAGGCGTCGCCGGTGGCGGCAGCGCCCGTCGCGGCCTGCGCATCGCGGACGAACACGTGCTGCAGGTTGAAGCGCGTGTCGGTATCGCGGCGTACCAGCAGCTGGCCTGCGCGGGTGGTCAGCGCGCCCAGCGCGATCCGGCGTTGCGCGAAGTCGATCGACACCCGTTCGAGGTCGAGTTGCGGCAATGCGAGCAGCGTGCGCTGGTCCCAGCGCTGGCGCAGCGCGAGATCGACGAGGCGGGCCGAGCCCTCGTCCACGCGAATCGCCGCAGAGCCTTCGCGCGCCGGCGCCACACGCACCCGCGCCTCGAGCGCCAGCTTGCCGCCCGTGGCGTCGATCGCGAGCACGGGCGCGGCCATCCACCACCAGTCGGTCAGTGCGACGTCGGACAGCTGTGCCTTGGCATCGACCGCGCCGTCTTGCCAGGCCGCGGTGCCCGAGACCCGCGCGCGCTCGCCCCCGGCCAGTGCGAAGGCCAGTTCGATGCCTGCCGGCACGGCCGGGTCGCTGGCGAGCGTGCGCACCGTCGCCTCGACGTCGTGGGCGTCCAGGCGCAGCGGCTTCGGCTGGAACTGCGCATCCTCGAACGCGAGCCGACCGCCGGCAATCACGATCTCGTCGACGGCCCACTGCGGCCCGGATGGCGCGGAGCCGGCCGAGGGTGCCGAGGGTGCCGAGGGTGCCGAGGGTGTGGACGGTGTGGACGCGGCAGGCGGCGAACCGGCACGGCGACCGCGCTCGAGCGCCGCAAGGACAGGTTCGAGGAAGCGCGGCTCGCCCTGCCGGCGTGCCACCGTGGCTGCCGGTGCGGTGACCGTGACGCGGCCCACCGTGTACCGGTTCTCCGGCCACGCGAGCGAGACGGCCTCGGCGGCGATCGACTCGGCGGCCAGCAGCGGCGCGCCGCCAGGCTGTCGCAGGTCGAGCGCGGCGAGGGTCGCGCCGCCCGTCACCGCGATCGACGGCGGCGCCCCATCGGCCTGGGAAAACGCCAGCTTCAGCGTCGCACCCAGCCGCGCCGAGTGCAGCTCGACGGGCAGCGCCACCGGCACATGGCCGACGAAGCGGGTCAGGTCGATGCCGTCGACGTCGATGTCGAGCGTCGATTCGTGCGTGGCGCTGAACGGCAGCGAGCGCCCGTCCAGCGCGAACGAGGCACCGTCCACGGACGCGCGCAGACTCGGCTCGACGTACACCTTCCCGTCGATCGGCAGGCTCGAGACGAAGGGCACGCGCAGCGCGAATCCGGTGACCTCGTGACGCTCCCCGAGTTGCGCGTCGTCGAACGCGAAGCGCCCGCCGTCGATCACGATGTTGGTCACCGAGAAGCGGGGCACCGGACCCGGTGGCGATGGCGGCCGCGCGGCCCACTCGTCGAGCAGGTCCTGGATGCTGGTGCGGCCCGCGGCATCGCGCGCCAGGTGCAGGCGCGGCTCGCGCAGCGCCACCGACGACAGCACCGGGGCCAGCCGGTACAGCGAACGCCACGACGCATCGGCTTCGAGGCGTGCGAATCCGGCGACTTCGCCACCGCCCTGCGGCTCGGCGACGCTGAACTCGTGCACCCGCAGCACCAGCGAGAACGGATTGAAGCGGATGCGGCCGATCGAGACCGGGCGCCCCAGTTCCGCCGCCAGCCGCTCGGTGAGCTGCGCCTGCGCGATGCGCGGCGCCACCTCGAAACCGAGCAGCGCGTACACGACCAGCACCGCGAGCACGATCCACAGCGCGCGCAACCCACGGCGCCGCGCGCCGCCGCGGGCGTTCGCGCCCGCCGGCGTCGGCGCAGCAGTCGGGTTCACATCAGGCGGTCCCGCCGACGGTGAGCGCCTCGATGCGCAGCGTCGGCTGGCCGACGCCGACCGGCACGCTCTGCCCGTCCTTGCCGCACACGCCGATGCCGGCGTCGAGCCGCAGGTCGTTGCCGATCATCGTCACGCGCGTGAGCGCGTCGGGGCCGTTGCCGATGATCGTGGC
>JADZCB010000104.1 GCA_020851775.1 Gammaproteobacteria bacterium | reverse complement strand
CGGAGCCCGGGTGCAGCGTAGCGAAACTCGGGATGGCGGCAGGACCGGGCGCGCCCACCGGTACGGCATCGCGCTGCGCTACGGGGCCAAGGTTTCGCGCAGCACGTTCTTCTGTACTTTCCCCATCGCGTTGCGCGGCAGAGCGTCGACGAAGACATAGCGCTTCGGCTGCTTGTAGGCGGCGAGTTGCGTCTGCACGCTGGCGCGCAGCGCCTTCTCGTCGGGGCGTTCGGCATCGTCGGCGACGATCACTGCGACGACCTGCTCGCCGAAATCTGCGTGTGGCAGGCCGATGACGGCCGTCTCCCGCACACCGGGCACCGCATCGAGCACGCGTTCGATTTCGGCCGGATAGACGTTCAGACCGCCGGTGATGACGAGATCCTTGCCGCGGCCGACGAGATGCAGGTAGCCGTCCGCATCGAACAGGCCATCGTCGCCGGTGCGGAACCAGCCGTCCGCCGTGAAGTCTTCGCGTGTCTTGTCCGGGCGATGCCAGTAGCCACCGAACACGCTCGCGCCGCGTACCTGCACGTGGCCGATCGTCGCTTCCGGCACGGGCGCATCCGCGTCGTCGACGATGCGGACTTCGGTGTCGGCGAGCGGCAGGCCGACGGCGCCGGCCTTGCGCGGGCCGTCGAGCGGATTGCTGGTGATGACGCTCGTCTCGGTCATGCCGTAGCGCTCGACCAGCCGCTGCCCCGTTCTCCGCTCGAACGCCTCGAACGTATCCGGCAGCAGCGGTGCCGAGCCGCACGTGAAGAGACGCGCATGCCGGCACAGCGCAGCATCGAAGCGCGGATCGGCCAGCAGCCGCGTGTAGTACGTCGGAACGCCCATCATCGCCGTTGCGTGCGGCAGCGCGGCGATCACGTCATCGACGGTGAATTTCGGCAGGAAGTGCAGCGACGCCCCCGCCATCAGCACGCAGCCGAGTGCGATGAACAGACCGTGGACGTGAAACATCGGCAACGCATGCAGCAGCACATCGTCGGCGGTGAAGCCCCAGGCCGTCGTCAGTGCGTGGGCGTTGACGATGAGGTTGCGATGAGTGAGTCCGATGCCCTTCGGCGTGCCCGTCGTGCCCGATGAATAGAGCAGCGCCGCCAGCGAATGCACGTCGACCGTCGCGATTGGCGCATCTGCGCTGCTCCCGCGGCTCGCGTCCCACAGGCTGCCATCACCGGCGGCATCCAGCGTGTACCGGCGGCGCGCACCGGCGCGTGCGGCGAGCGGAAAGATCTCCGCTGCCCGCGCGGGATCGGCGATCACGGCGGCGGGCGCGGCGTCGGTGAGAAAAAATTCGAGTTCGGCGGCCGTGTAGGCCGGATTCAGCGGATGAAAGACGAGGCCGGCACGCAGGCAGGCGAGGTAGAGCATGAGCGCCGGCACGCTTTTCTCGACCTGGACGCTGACGCGTTCACCCGGCACGAGGCCCTCGTCGCAGAGGAAACGCGCGAGACGCGCCGTCTCGACCTCGAGTTCGCCATAAGTGACACGCCGATCGTCCGGCGTCGTCAGGCACGGGGTGGCGGCGGCCGGGAAGGCCGCGGCAAAACAGGCGTAGAGATTCGCCGTCGCCGCTGCGCTCACAATGCGCGCGAGATCAATTCCTTCATGATCTCGTTGCTGCCACCATAGATCGACGCGACGCGCTGATCGGCAAAGTAGTGTGCGATCGGGTAATCCATCATGTACCCGTAGCCGCCGTGGAGTTGCAGGCAGCGATTGGCGATCTCGAACGCCTTGTCGCTGCACCAGTACTTTGCCATCGACGCGGTTTCGGCATCGAGCTGGCCATCGATCAGCCGCTGGATGCAATGATCGACGAACACTCGCGCGATGCGCGCTTCGGTCCTGCATTCGACCAGCGTGAACCTGGTGGCCTGGAAATCGATCAGCTTCTGACCGAAGGCCTCGCGCTGTTTGACGTAGTCGGTCGTCACCCGCACCGCGTTTTCCAGCATCGCGACGCTCGCGACGGCGATGATGAGGCGCTCGCGGCCGAGCTGGTTCATGAGCTGGTAGAAGCCCTGCCCTTCGAGGGTGCCGAGCAGGTTGTCGACCGGCACGCGCACGTCGTCGAAGAAGAGTTCGCAGGTGTCCTGCGCCTTCTGGCCGATTTTCTTCAGCGGCTTGCCGCGGCGGAAGCCGGCGAGTCCTTCCGGCTCGATGCAGACCAGCGAAATGCCGCGCGCCTTCTCTTTCGGATCGGTCTTGCAGACGACGATGATCAGGTTCGAGTTCCAGCCGTTGGTGATGAACGTCTTGGCGCCGTTCAGCACGTAGTGTTCGCCGTCGCGGATCGCACGCGTCTTCACCGACTGCAGATCCGAGCCCGTGCCGGGCTCGGTCATCGCGATCGATGTGATGATCTCGCCCGTCGCCATCTTCGGCAGCCAGCGCTGCTTCTGGGCCTCGGTGCCGTAGGTCAGCACATAGTGCGCGACGATGCTCTGGATCGGCGAGCCGAAGCCCGAAAAGCACGCGCGGGCGAGTTCTTCGTAGACGATCGCGTCGAAGCCGAAGTCGACGCCGCCACCGCCGTATTCGGTCGGGATGTCGGGGCACAGCAGTCCCACGTCACCGGCCTTGCGCCAGGACGCGGGATCCATGTGTCCTTGCTCGACCCAGCGCTCGCGGTGTGGCACGAACTCCGCCTCGATGAAGCGGCGTGCGTTCTCGCGGAAGAGTTCGTGTTCGGGCGTT
>JADZCB010000103.1 GCA_020851775.1 Gammaproteobacteria bacterium | reverse complement strand
GAAGCCTGCAGCGTGTACTCGTCACCGGTCATTCGCGCAAGAATGCTCGTGAACTGGCGGCGCGTACCGCCAATAACCGCGTCGTCAATTTCGCCGGCGAGGCGACGCTGATCGGTGGCTTCGTCGACGTGCGCATCACCGCGGCGCTGCCGAATTCGCTGCGCGGCGAAGCGTGCCTGCCGGTCGACCGCGCGGGCTGATGAGCGACGAGTCGCCCATCGAGCTCACGCTCGATCCACCGGACAACGAACGCCTCGCGAATCTCTGCGGGCAGTTCGACGATCACCTGCGCCTGATCGAGCGCAGGCTCGGTATCGAAATCAGCAACCGTGGCAACGTCTTCCACGTCACCGGCGAAGCGGCGGCGCGCGCCAGCGCGGCCGCTGTCCTGCGTGAACTCTATGCCGCCACCGCGCACAGATTGATTGCGCCGGCCGACGTGCACCTGCAATTGCAGGAGTCCGCCGCCGGACTCGCGCGGCGCGGTGCGACGGACGAAGACGAGGACGTCGTGATCCAGACCCGGCGCGGCATGATCAAGGCACGCGGCGCCAATCAGAAGATGTACCTGCGCAACATCGAACGTTGCGACATCAGTTTCGGCGTCGGGCCGGCCGGCACCGGCAAGACCTATCTGGCCGTCGCGGCGGCCGTCGCGGCGCTCGAACGTGACCGGGTGCGCCGGCTGTGCCTGGTCCGGCCGGCGGTAGAGGCCGGCGAGCGACTGGGTTTCCTGCCCGGCGACATGGCGCAGAAGATCGATCCCTACCTCCGGCCGCTCTATGACGCGCTGTACGAGATGCTCGGCTTCGAGCGCGTCGCGAAACTGATCGAACGCAACGTCATCGAGGTGGCGCCGCTCGCGTTCATGCGCGGACGCACCTTGAATGACGCCTTCATCATCCTCGACGAGGCGCAGAACACGACGATTGAACAGATGAAGATGTTTCTGACCCGCATCGGCTTCGGCGCGAAGGCCGTGATCACCGGCGACATCACGCAGATAGATCTGCCGCGAGGGCGGGAGTCCGGGCTCAAGCATGCGATCGAGGTCGTGCGCCGCATCGAAGGTATCAGCTTCACCTTCTTCCGTTCCCAGGATGTCGTGCGCCACGCGCTCGTCGGTCGCATCCTGGACGCCTACGAAGCGCATGAAAACCGCCCGCGGCCCGACCAGGTCTGAGCCGGGCGGGCTCGATGTCACGATCCAGCGGATCAGCACGCTGCGTGGGCTGCCGACGAACGCGGCGATGCGCGGTTGGATCGAGCATACGCTGCGGCGTTGCCGGCGCGAGGCGAGCCTGACCGTGCGTATCGTCGACGTGCGTGAAGGGGCGGCGCTCAACCGGCGCTGGCGTGGCAAGCAGGGCGCGACGAACGTGCTGTCGTTTCCGATGACCGGGCTGGAGGCGGTTGCGCCAGCGCTGCTCGGCGATATCGTGCTGTGCGCGCCGGTATTGAAGATCGAGGCCGCCGCGCAACGGAAAACCATCGCCGCACACTGTGCACATCTGCTCGTGCACGGCACGCTGCATCTCCTCGGCTACGATCATGTGCGGGCACGGGCGGCCGCCACGATGGAACACCTCGAAACCGAACTGCTCGCCGAACTCGAATTCCCCGATCCCTACGCGGAGCGACCGTGAGCCCATGACCGTCGAACCTCCCCCTGGACCCCACCCGGCCCGCGGCTGGCTCAATCGCCTGACCGACCCGCTGCGCACACGCCTCGCGGCGCTGCTGCACCCCGGCGCCCGCAACCGGCAGGATTTGATCCGCTACGTCCACGACGCCGAGAGCCGGCACCTCATCGATGTCGACACCGCAGTGATGATGGAAGGCGCGGTGCTGGTGTCCGAGACGAAGGTGCTCGACATCATGATCCCGCGTTCCGACATGATCTTCATCGATGTCGACGCGACGCCTGCCGAATTCCTGCCCAAGGTGATCGAATCCGCGCATTCGCGTTTCCCGGTGCTCGACGCGAAACATGAAAAGGTCATCGGCATCCTGCTCGCCAAGGATCTGCTGCCGCTCGCCGGCGCCGCGGACCGGCCGTTCAACATCCGCGACATTCTGCGTCCGGCGGTATTCGTGCCGGAAAGCAAGCGTCTGAACATCCTGTTGCGCGAATTTCGGCAGAGCCGGAACCATCTCGCGATCGTCATCGATGAATACGGCGGGATCGCGGGGCTCGTGAGCATCGAAGACGTCATCGAGCAGATCGTCGGCGAGATCGACGACGAGTACGACGTCGACGATGAAGAGTTCATCCGCGTCCATCGCGCCAACCGCTACACCATCAAGGGGCGTACGCCGATCGCCGCGTTCAACGACTACTTCAAAGCAACGTTTTCCGACCGCGAATATGACACCATCGGCGGGCTCGTCGTGCACGAGTTCGGGCGTCTGCCCGAGCGCGGCGACGAGATTGAGTTCGGCGGCTTTCATTTCAAGGTGCTGCGCGCCGACCCCAGGCGTGTCAACGTGCTGCGCGTGATGCGCAGTGGTGATGCGCAAGCGGCAGACGCCCGTGGCAGCGCGGGCGAGGACGCCTGAGTCCCGGGTCGCTTGCCGCATGCGTGCATTGCTCGCCCTGGCGGCAGGTCTGTTGCTGCCGTTCTCGTTTGCGCCTTATGGCGTGTGGCCGCTGGCGATCGTCTCGCTTGCCGGCGGCTTTGCGCTGCTCAGAGGAGCGACGCCGCGCACGGCCGCCTGGCGCGGCTGGCTGTACGGCATTGGCGCCTTCGGCCACGGCGTGAGCTGGATCCAGGTCTCGATCCACAAGTTCGGACTGCCGCTGTACAGCTTCTCGGTGTCGATGACGGCGCTGTTCGTGCTCTTCATGGCGGGGTATCCGGCGTTGGCGGCCTGGCTGACGCGACGCTGGCCGGGAGGCGAGACCGCGCGCGCGTTGTGCGTCGCGCCGGCAATCTGGACTCTCGTCGAAATCCTGCGGGGCTGGGCGTGGTCGGGATTCCCATGGCTCGTCGTCGGTTACGGTCAGACGGCCTCACCGTACGCGGGGTGGATTCCGCTCGCCGGCGCCTATGGCGCGACGCTCGCGGTCGCCTTGACGGCAGGCGCACTGGTGGTCGTGAGCACCGAACTGCGCGCGGCATTCCGCGGCGAAGGTGCGCGGCGCCTGACATCGTGCGTCGGGGGGCTCGTGCTGGTGGTCCCGGTCGTCGTCGGCTATGTGTTCACGCGCGTCGAATGGACCGAGCCCGACGGTCCGCCGCGGGATGTCGCACTGGTGCAGGGCGCCGTGCCTCAGGCGGTGAAGTGGCGCGCCGATTACCGTGCGCCAACCTTCGAACTCTACGCGGGGTTGAGCGAAGCACACTGGGGACGCGACGTCGTGATCTGGCCGGAAACGGCGCTGCCGGCATTCCCGGACGAAGTCGCCCCGTTTCTGCGCGATGTGGCGGCGCGGGCGCGCCACGCCGGTACGGCACTGCTCGTCGGCATGCCGAGCGGGGATCCGCGTGCGCGCTACTTCAACAGCGTGCTGCTGTTTGGCGCAGGCAGCGGGCGCTACGACAAGCATCACCTCGTGCCCTTCGGCGAGTATCTGCCGTTCGACGCGTATATCCGCCCGCTGCTCGATTTTCTGTCGATTCCGATGTCGAGCTTCACCGCGGGCGGCGCTTCGCAACCGGCCCTCGTTGCCGGCACGCTGCGCTTCGGCGTGTCGATCTGCTACGAGGACGCCTATGGCAGTGAAATACGCAAGCCGCTGCCGGCGGCCAACGTGCTCGTCAACGTCAGCGATGACGCGTGGTTCGGCGACAGCCTCGCGCCGCACCAGCATCTCGAGATTGCGCAGGTCCGCGCGCTGGAAGCGGGGCGTCCGCTGCTGCGGGCGACCAATACCGGCATTTCGGCCATCATCGATCACCGCGGGCAGGTGCGCCAACGTTCACCGCAGTTCGAAGCCTTCGTGCTGCACGGTGCGACACAGCCACGGCGCGGCACGACGCCGTGGGTCGAGCACGGCAACGCGCCGGTGTTCGTGGGGTGTGCGCTGCTCTGTGTCGCGGCGCTGTTGAACTTGCGGCGCCGCTGAGGCGCGACGCCGCTGCTCAAATTCCGCGCTGGACGGCGGCGACGAGTGCCGCGACATGTGTCGGATCGATGTCCGGCGTGATGCCATGGCCGAGATTGAACACGTGGCCGGGTCCTTTGCCGTAGGCCGCGAGCGTGGCCGCGACTTCACGTTCGATGGCGGGGATCGGCGCGCGCAACACGGCCGGATCCAGATTGCCTTGCACGGCACAGCGATCGCCGATCCGCCGGCGTGCCTCGCCGAGATCGACGGTCCAGTCGCAGCCGACGGCGCTGCAGCCGGTTGCCGCGATGTGCTCGAGCCAGGCGCCACCGCCCTTGGTGAACAGTATCGTCGGCACGGCGTCGCCGAGCGCTTCGATGATGCGTGCCATGTAATCGAGCGAGAACTCGCGATAGGCGCCGGCGGCGAGCGCGCCACCCCAGGTGTCGAAGATCATCAGCGCATCGACGCCTGCCGCGCGCTGCGCGCGCAGATACTCGATCACGGCGCTGGTCACGATCCCGAGCAGCCGGTGCAGTTCGACCGGTTGCGCATAAACCCATTGCTTCGCGCGCTTGAAGTCGCGATCGCCGCCGCCTCCTTCGATCATGTAGGTGGCCAGCGTCCATGGGCTGCCGGCGAAACCGATCAGCGGTACGCGGCCGTGCAATTCCCGTTTGATCAGCCGCACCGCGTCCATCACGTAGCGCAGATCGCGTTCCGGATCGGGCACGCCGAGTTGCGCAATCTGCGTGACCTCATGTATGGGGCGCGTGAAGCGCGGGCCGACGCCTTCATCGAGTGTGAGGCCGAGCCCCATCGCATCCGGAATCGTCAGGATGTCTGAAAAGAGGATTGCCGCGTCGAGCGGAAAGCGATCCAGTGGCTGCAACGTCACTTCGCACGCGAGATCCGGCGTCTTGCACAGCGTCAGGAAGTCACCCGCACGCTGGCGCGTTGCGCGGTATTCCGGCAGGTAGCGGCCGGCCTGGCGCATGATCCAGACCGGCGTACGGTCGACGGCTTCGCGGCGCAGCGCGCGCAGGAAACGGTCGTTCGCGAGCTGATTCATGGCAGTGGTCCCGGGAGATCGGTACCGCCCATCAGGAAGCGATCGATGCCGGCTGCCGCCGAGCGACCTTCCGCAATGGCCCAGACGATCAGCGACTGACCGCGCTGCATGTCGCCGGCGGTGAACACGCCTTCGACCGAGGTCATCCAGTGCGGGTCGCGCCAGACGTTGCCGCGCTCGGTGAGGCGCACGCCGAACTGATCGAGCACGCCGCGTTCGGGATGCGCGAAGCCCATCGCGAGCAGCACGAGTTCACACGGCAGCTCACGCGTCGAGTGCGGGATTTCCTCGAAATTCGGACGTCCGTCGACCTGTCGCATTTCGACGTCGACAATCTCGAGTGCGCGTACGGCGCCGTTGCCGTCGTCGACGAAGCGCTTCGTCGACACGCCAAACACGCGCTCGCCGCCTTCCTCGTGCGCGGAGGACGTGCGATAGACGCGCGGCCATTCCGGCCACGGATTGTCGGCAGCGCGGGCCAGCGGCGGGCGCGCCATGATTTCCAGCTGGATGATCTGCTTCGCGTGTTGACGATGTGCAGTGCCGAGACAATCGGCGCCGGTGTCACCGCCACCAATGACGACGACATGCTTGTCGTCGGCGCGCAGATCCGGATCGTCCGCGACGCGATCACCCTCGATCCGGCGATTGGCCAGCGTCAGGTAATCCATCGCGAAATGCACGCCCCGGAGTTCGCGGCCGGGCAGCGTCAGATCGCGCGGTACCGTCGCCCCACCGGCGAGCAGAATGGCGTGAAAGTCGCGCTTGAGTTCGGCGACGTCGACCTCGACGCCGACGTGCGCGTTGACGCGGAATTCCACACCTTCCGCACGCATCTGCGCCAGACGCCGGTCGAGCACGCGCTTTTCCATCTTGAACTCGGGGATGCCATAGCGCAGCAGACCGCCGATCCGATCGTCGCGTTCGAACACCGTCACGCGATGGCCGGCACGTCGCAATTGCTGGGCGGCGGCGAGGCCCGCTGGTCCCGATCCGACGATCGCCACTTTGCGGCCCGTCTCGACGACTGGGGGCTGCGGCACGATCCAGCCTTCCGCGAATGCACGTTCGATGATGGCGAGTTCGACGGCCTTGATAGATACCGGGTCGTTGTTGATGCCGAGGACGCATGATCCTTCGCACGGCGCCGGGCACAATGTGCCGGTGAACTCGGGAAAGTTGTTCGTCGCATGCAGACGTGCAATCGCGTCCGCCCAGCGCTCGCGATAGACGAGATCGTTCCAGTCCGGGATGAGATTGCCGAGCGGGCAGCCCTGGTGACAGAACGGGATGCCGCAGTCCATGCAACGCGCCGCCTGTTCGTTCAGGGTCTTTGCCGGCAGCGGCTCCATCACCTGACGCCAGTCCTGCAGACGCTGCGCGACCGGGCGATAGTGAGTCTTCTCGCGCCCGAACTCGAGGAAGCCGGTGATCTTAGCCATGCGCCGCCTCCATCACCGCTTCGTCCTCGGACAGACCCAGCTCGCGTGCGCGTTCGAGCGCCGCGAGTACGTGCTTGTAGTCTTTCGGCATCACTTTCACGAACTGCGATCTGACCGTCGTCCAGTCGCGCAACAACCGCCCGGCAACCGTACTCCCGGTCAGCCGGGCGTGGGTCTCCAGCATGCGGCGGAGTGTCGCTTCGTCGGCGTCGCTCTCGATGCGCTCGAGATCGACCATCTCGGTGTTGCAGCGCTCTGGAAAGCGGGCGTCCGGGTCATACACATAGGCGACACCGCCGGACATGCCGGCGGCGAAATTGCGGCCGGTGCGACCGATGACCGCGACGCGGCCACCGGTCATGTATTCGCAGCCGTGATCGCCGACGCCCTCGACCACCGCCTCGGCCCCGCTGTTGCGCACGCAGAAGCGCTCGCCGGCGACACCACGGAAATACGCAGTGCCCGAAGTCGCGCCATACAGTGCGACATTGCCGATCAGAATGTTGTCCTCCGCGACGAACGTCGCTTCGCGCGGTGGATATCCGACGAGGCGGCCGCCCGAGAGTCCTTTGCCGATGTAGTCGTTGGCGTCACCCTCGAGCGTCATCGTGATGCCGCGCGGAATGAAGGCGCCAAAACTCTGGCCGGCCGAACCTTTGAAGTTCAGACGAATGGTGTCGTCGGGCAGACCCTCGCCGCCGTGACGCTTCGTCACTTCGTAGCCGAGAATCGTGCCGACTGTGCGGTTGACGTTGCGGATTTTCAGATCGAGCGTCACCGGCGTGCGATCCTCGAGCGCCGCACGGCAGGCGGGCACGATCGTCGTGCGATCGAGCGAGCGATCGAGGCCGTGATCCTGCGCGCGGACGCTGCGTATCGCGGTCTCGGGGCCGACCGGTGGCTGGTGCAGGATCTTCGACAGGTCGAGCCCCTTCGCCTTCCAGTGGCTGACGGCCTGATCGACGTCGAGCCGGTCGGCGCGACCGATCATCTCCTCTATCGTGCGGAAGCCAAGTGCCGCCATGTATTCCCGCACTTCCTGCGCGATGAAGCGGAAGAAGTTCTCGACGAACTCGGGTTTGCCACTGAATTTCTCGCGCAGGTGCGGATCCTGGGTCGCGATCCCGACCGGGCAGGTGTTCAAATGGCAGACCCGCATCATCACGCAGCCCATCACGACCAGCGGTGCCGTCGCGAAGCCGAATTCCTCGGCCCCGAGCAGCGCGCCGATCACGACGTCGCGACCGGTCTTCAACTGGCCGTCGACCTGTACGACGATGCGATCGCGCAACTTGTTCGCGACCAGCACCTGCTGGGTTTCGGCAAGCCCGAGTTCCCATGGCACGCCGGCGTGCTTGAGCGACGCGACCGGCGATGCGCCGGTGCCGCCGTCGTAGCCGGAGATCAGCACGACGTCCGAAAACGCCTTCGCGACGCCGGCGGCAACGGTGCCGACCCCGACTTCGGCCACCAGCTTCACATGAATGCGCGCGCGCGGATTCGCGTTCTTCAGATCGTGGATGAGCTGCGCCAGATCTTCGATCGAGTAGATGTCGTGATGCGGCGGCGGCGAAATCAGACCGACGCCCGGTGTCGAATAGCGCACCTTGGCGATCCACGGATAGACCTTGTGGCCGGGGAGCTGGCCACCCTCGCCGGGCTTCGCGCCTTGAGCCATCTTGATCTGCAAGTCGTCGGCGTTGACGAGATATTCGCTGGTGACCCCGAAGCGGCCGGAGGCGACCTGCTTGATCGCGCTGCGGCGCTCGTCCTTGAAGCGGGCCGGATCCTCGCCACCTTCGCCGGTGTTCGAACGTCCGCCGATGCGATTCATCGCGATGGCGAGCGTCTCGTGTGCCTCGGCGCTGATTGAGCCGTACGACATCGCCCCGGAGTGGAAGCGCTGCATGATCGCTTCGATGGGTTCGACTTCGGACAGTGGCACCGGGCGCGGTGCCGGCTTGAATGCGAACAGGCCACGCAAGGTCGCGAGATGTTCACTCTGGCGATCGACGAGCGCAGTGTATTCGCGGAAAACCTTTTCCTGGCCCGTGCGGGTCGCATGTTGCAGCTTGTAGACCGTGTCCGGGTTGAACAGGTGATACTCGCCGTCACGGCGCCATTGGTACTCGCCGCCCCAGGCGAGATCCGGCTTGCCGACCGGGCGTGCCGGAAACGCATCGTGATGACGCATGCTGATTTCGCGTTCGACGACGTCGAGCCCGATGCCCCCGATGCGCGAGGCCGTCCACGTGAAATACTTGTCGACGAACGCCTTGTCGAGACCGACCGCTTCGAAAATCTGCGCACCGCGATAGGACTGGACCGTCGAGATGCCCATCTTCGACATCACCTTCACCAGTCCCTTGTTGATGGCCTTGATGAAGTTGCGCACCGCCGCTTCGGGCGCCGACGCTTCCGGCTGGCGGCCCTTGATCGCGCGCGCATCCAGCACACCCTGCTGCAGCATGTCGCAGAGCGTCTCGAACGCGAGATACGGATTGACGGCATCCGCGCCGTAGCCGATCAGCGTCGCGAAATGATGGACTTCGCGCGGTTCACCCGATTCGACGACGAGGCCGACGCGCATGCGGCGGCCGTTGCGGACGAGGTGGTGATGCGTGCCGGCGGTGACGAGCAGGGCCGGGATCGGCGCGTGCTGCGCGTCCATGCCGCGATCGGACAGGATCACGAAAGTGCAGCCGTCGTCGATCGCGCGATCCGTTTCGTCGAAGACGCGCTGAAGGGCACGCTCGAGGCCCGCCACGCCATCGGCAATCCGGTAGAGCGCGGTGACGGTCTTCGTGCGAAAGCCGGCCAGTTCGATGTGCCGGATGCGCGCGAGATCCTCGTTGCCGAGGCAGGGCGACTCGAGTTTCAGACGCCGGCAGCTCGCCGCCGTCGGTTCGAGCAGATTGCTTTCGGGACCAATCGGTGTCGATACCTGCGTGACGAGTTCCTCGCGGATACCGTCGAGCGGCGGATTCGTGACCTGCGCGAAAAGTTGCTTGAAGTAGTCATACAGCAGGCGCGGGCGCTCGGAGAGCACCGCGAGTGCTGCATCGGTGCCCATCGAGCCAATCGCTTCCTCACCTTTTTCGGCCATCGGCTGCATCAGGATGCGCAGATCCTCGTGCGTGTAGCCGTGGGCGATCTGTCGTTGCAGCACGGTGTCGCGATCGACGTCGTGCACGTGCGGTGGTGCCGGCAGGCGGGACAGCGGGACATAGTTGCTGGCGAGCCAGTCCGCGTACGGGTGCTCGTCGATGTAGCGCTGCTTCAGCTCGGCGTCGTCGATGATGCGACCTGCTTCGGTATCGACGAGAAAGATGCGGCCCGGATGCAGCCGCTCCTTGAGCGCGATCTTCTCCGGCGGAAAGTCGAGCACGCCGACTTCCGATGCCATCACGACCATGTCGTCCTTCGTCACGTAATAGCGCGACGGACGCAGGCCATTGCGATCGAGTACCGCGCCGATGACCCGGCCGTCGGTGAACGCGATGCAGGCGGGGCCATCCCAGGGCTCCATCAGGCAGCCGTGATACTCGTAGAACGCCTTGCGCGCGGCATCCATCTGCTGATGGCCGCTCCAGGCCTCCGGGATCATCATCAGCACGGCGAGCGGCAGCGGGCGACCGGCCATGTGCAGGAACTCGAGCACCTGGTCGAAACTCGCGGAGTCCGAGCTGCCTTCGATGACGATCGGAAAGAGCTTCTTCAACTCGTCGCCGAATACCGGAGACGCGCACAGCGCCTCGCGCGCACGCATCCAGTTCGCATTGCCGCGCAGCGTGTTGATTTCACCATTGTGTGCGATGTAGCGGAACGGGTGGGCGAGCGGCCAGGATGGAAACGTGTTCGTCGAGAAACGCTGATGCACGAGCGCGAGCGCGCTCTCGACCATCGGATCCGACAGATCCGGAAACTGCAGCTTGACCTGCGCCGCGTTCAGCATGCCCTTGTAGACGAGCGTGCGGTGCGACAGGCTCGGCACGTAGAACAGCGCCTTTTCACGCATCGTCGATCCCCAGATCGCATGTTCGATGCGCTTGCGGATGACATAGAGCCGACGCTCGAAGGCGTCGTCGGCGAGATCGCCGGTGCGGCCGATCAAAATCTGCTTGAAGGCCGGTTCGCAGGCACGGGCCGATGGTCCGATTGCGCCATCGTCGACCGGCAGCTCGCGCCAGCCGAGCAGCGTCTGACCTTCCTCGGCGACGATCCGCGCGAATTCGCGCTCGCAGGTCGCGGCTTCGGCTTCGTCGCGCGGCAGGAACACGAGACCGACGCCATAGGCACCGGCCGCCGGCAGTTCGATACCGAGCTTCGCGCACTCGCGGCGCAGGAACGGATCGGGGATCTGGATGAGGATGCCGGCGCCGTCGCCGGTATTCACTTCGCAGCCGCAGGCGCCGCGATGCTCGAGATTGTCGAGGATGGTCAGCGCACGTTCGATCGTCGCATGTGATTTGCGGCCCTTGATGTCGACGACGAAGCCGACGCCGCAGGCGTCGTGTTCGGAAGCGGGATCGTACAGGCCGGCTTGCGGCCGCCCTGCATACGGGAATTGCGTGCGCGAACTCGACATTGGCGTGGTTCCTGTCGTGATAACCCCTTGGACAGAGGCGAAAACCGGGCCAAAAAAGGCTGGCGATTATATCGCCAGGGCACTGAAAGTGTCATCCGCACTGCACACGGTGCATGCGCGCGCGCGGCTGCTTCATTCCGGTGCAAGACGCGCCGCTGCTGCGCCGATTGGGTGCAGGAAAACTCTGTCGGCATCGATCAACGCGGCAGTGTCGCCAACTCTCCAATCGTGCGCGCCCACGGTTCGACTTCCTTGCGCACGCTGGCAGGCAACCGTGCCGCGGCGGTGATCGCCGCCTGGCGATTCGGATAGTAGCCGTGCACCAGCAGATACCAGGGTCGTCCGTCCCGCCGAGTCGTGAGCAGCGTGGCCTCGGTCCCGAGGCCGTGACGCTGAATGAAGCGCACCGCCGACGCACGATCGCGTACTCCCGCCAATTGCAATGTGTAGGCACCGCGCGGCTGCTTCAGCAACCAGTCGGCCGAAAACCCGTTGACTCTGGCGGATGTCCCCGGCGCTGCCGCCGGCTTCGACGGCGGTGGTGACACCGGCCGCACGGGCGGTGGCCCGGTCGGCGCCACCGCCACGGCAGGCGCCGGCGTGGATCGCGCGACGGTGGGCGCGTCATCACGCTGCGGAGGTGCGGGACTCGGCACGGGAGCAGGGACGGGCGCCGTGTCGGGCGGCGGCATGACGACTGGCGCAGGCGGGGCAGCAGGCTTTTCCGGTGTGACCGGCGCGGCGGCAGGCGGCATTGGCGGTGTTACAGGCGGTGCGAGCATGGCGGGCGTCCCCGGATCCACCGGCTCATCAGGCAGGACGATTTCGATCAGGTCGCGCTCGTCGTCGTTGCCGGCGAGCTCCGGATCCTGCGCAGTGCCGATCGCCGTGTCATCCGTTGGCGCGGGCGGCGTGAGAGCATCTGCGTCCGCGGCGGGGGATGGCGGCTGCGCGGGCGCGACGTCGGGCAATGGCAACGTGATCGCCGATGCATGTTCCGGGGCGTCATCGCCATCCTCGCGCATCGCCCACCACACACCGGCCGCGAGCAGCACCGACAGCACGAGCAGCGGCGCCCACCGCCGGGCGCTCCCGCCCGCCAGTGTCGCCAGCGCGAATGTCGCCCGTGGGCTCGTCGTGCGCCGGGCGGGACGCCGGGCGCCGACCTCACGGGCGGTGCGCTTGTGAATGAAGTGCTGACGGGCGAGCGCGACGATGCGCGCGGGATTCCCGGCGGCCGCCGACGCGATCCGCTGGATGTCGGCGTTGCCGAACTCTTCGCCGGCATGCAATCCCGCGGCACTCATCCGCCGGGCGATGAAATCGCCGACCTGTGCCTCGGTCAGCGGCGGGATCTCGACGACATGCACGAGCCCGTGCTGCGGCCGATCGCGCTGCAGGTTCGCCAACAGCCCGGCGTGATCTTCATCCGCCGTCAACAGCACCCGCGCCTCGGCACTCTGATCCTCACTGCGCGCGAGGGCGACCAGCGCCGCGACGGCGTCCGGCGCCAGCTCGTCTGCGTCGTCGACGAGCAGCACGGTGATCTTGCCGGCACGCTCGAGCACGTTGATCCGCAACCGGAGCATGGTCTGCGCCATGCGGAGTTCGCCGTCCGCCGAAAGTTCGACGTCGAGCGCATCGGCGATCTGCGTGAGCAGCGGTCGCGCCTGCAGTGCAGGGCCGCCCTGTATCGACGCACAGGTCCAGCGTCGATCGGCGGCGGCGGCGATGGCCGCGAGCAACGTCGATTTGCCGCTGCCGGGGGGGCCACTGAGGACGATGATCTGGCGTCCGAACTCGACCAGGTGCTCGATCAGATCGATGCGCTGCTGCAGCGTCGATCCGATGTAGAGACCGCCGGCCGGCAAGTGCGGGCCGAACGGATCGTCTGCGGTCTGTGGCGTCGTGTCGGTCATGGCGGGCGCGGCTCGGGGCTCGATCACGATCCGGTCGCGATGCGGCGGATGCGTTCGTACTCGGCGATCGCGTAACGGTCCGTCATCCCGGCGACATGATCGGCAATCTGCTGCGCGCGGGCCGTGGCGTCCACGGCGGGGACGAGTTGCGACGGCCAGGCCGCCGGTTCGTTCATGAAGGTCTCGAACAAGGCGCGAACGATGCGCTGCGAGCGTTGCGCCATGTCATGGACCTGTGCGTGCTCGTACAACTCGACGCGCAACACGCGTTTGAGCGCCAGATGTTGTACGCGCATCGCCGCGCTGAAGTCGATCAGCGGCATGTCGGCGTCACGCACCGCCTCGACATCGGGCGGCGCCGCCGCCGCGATGCGCGCGCGGCTCGATTCAATCAGATCCTGCACGAAGCGATTCAGCATTTCGCGGATCACCGTGTAGCGCAGCCGTTTCGCGTCGAGTCTGGGCCAGCGTCGGCGCGTCGCGTCCTCGATGTCCTGGAACAGGCTCACTTCGCGCAGCGTGCGCATCGGGATCAACGACGCGCGCAGTCCGTCGTCGATGTCGTGGTGGTTGTAGGCGATTTCGTCGGCGACGTTGGCGAGTTGCGCCTCCAGCGAGGGCTGTCGTCGTTCGAGGAAGCGACGGCCCAGTGCGCCGAGACGAGCCGCATGTTCGCGGCTGCAATGCTTGAGGATGCCTTCACGCGTCTCGAACAGCAGGTTCAGGCCGTAGAACTCCGGATAACGCTGTTCGAGCTCGTCGACGACCCGCAACGAGTGCAGGTTGTGTTCGAAGCCGCCGAACTCCCGCATGCACGCGTTCAGCGCGTGCTGGCCGGCATGCCCGAAGGGGGTATGACCCAGATCGTGGGCGAGCGTGACCGCCTCGACGAGATCTTCGTTCAGGGCGAGCGCCCGCGCGACGCTGCGCGCAATCTGGGCGACCTCGAGCGTATGCGTCAGACGGGTTCTGAACATATCGCCTTCATGATTGACGAAGACCTGCGTCTTGTACTCGAGGCGGCGGAATGCGGAGGAATGGATGATGCGGTCGCGATCGCGCTGAAACTCGCTGCGCCAGCTGGGTGGCGCTTCCGGATGCAACCGGCCGCGAGAGTTCAGCTCCGATACGGCGTACGGGGCGAGCGTGCCGGACACGGCGCTGCTCAGGCGGTCCCGCGGAGCACGTGCATCACGCAGCCGGCGGCACGGCGCCGCTGGCGAGCACGTCGAGCAGGGCCTGGGCATCATAGTCGTCGCGCACCGATGCATGGCCGATCGCGTCGAGCAGGACGAGCCGGATACGTCCGCCCTGATTCTTCTTGTCGATGCGCATCGCGGCCAGCAGCTCGTCGACCGTCGGGCCGGCCGGCGGCGTGACCGGCAGCCCGGCGCGCGCGATCAGCGCGAGGATGCGATCACGCGTCGTCGGCGCAATCATGCCGGTTCGTGCCGACATGCTGGCCGCCATGCACATGCCGGCCGCAACCGCTTCGCCATGCAGCCAGCTTCCATAGCCGAGCGCGTGCTCGATCGCGTGTCCGAACGTGTGCCCGAGGTTCAGCAGTGCACGTTCACCACTCTCGTGCTCGTCGGCGGCGACCACCTCCGCCTTGTTCTCGCACGAACGCTTGATCGCATGCGTCACGGCGGACGCCTCGCGCGCCAGCAGCGCGTCGAGATTCGCTTCCAGCCACTCGAAGAACTCCCGATCGCGGATAAGCCCGTATTTGATGATCTCGGCGACGCCGGCGCGGAATTCCCGTACATCGAGCGTCGCCAGCGTGTCGAGGTCGGCGAGTACCGCGGCCGGCTGGTGGAATGCGCCGATCATGTTCTTGCCGAGCGCATGATTGACCGCGGTCTTGCCGCCGACCGCCGAATCGACCTGGGCGAGCAGCGTCGTCGGCACCTGCACGAAACGCACGCCACGCTGATAGCAGGCGGCTGCGAAACCGGCGAGATCGCCGACGACGCCACCGCCGAGCGCGACCACTGTGCAGCCGCGTTCGAAGCGATGCTCGAGCAATGCCGTCATGATCGTCGAGAAGCTCTCCAGCGTCTTGTATTCCTCGCCGTCGGGCAGCACCACCGATGCGATCTGGCGGTCGCCGAGGCCCGTCAGAACGGAGTCGAGATACAGTGGGGCGACCCGATCATTGGTCACCACCATCACCTGTCGGGTCTTGATGGCCCGACCAAGGAGGGTCGCGTCACGCAGCAGGCCGGTCCCGATGAAGATCGGGTAGCTGCGTTCGGCGAGTTCGACGTCGACTCGGATCATGGAAGTGCGGCGCGGATTTGTTGGACTACGGCGGCCAATGTTAACGCGCCGGTATCGACGATCAAATCGGCCACCTCGCGGTAGAGTGGATCCCGCACCCGCACCAGCTCCTGCATCCTCTTGACGCGATCACCGGTTCGCAGCAGCGGCCGGTTGGTGTCGCCGCGCGTGCGCGCCAGCAGATGCTCGAGCGGCGCGTGCAGGTAGACGACGAAGCCGCGTGCGGTGAGGACCGCGCGGTTTTCCGGATCGAGGACCGCCCCGCCGCCGGTTGCGACCACCGTGTCGTCGGCCAGCGTCAGTTCGTCGATGACGCGCTTTTCCCGGGCGCGGAAGCCAGCCTCGCCTTCGATGTCGAAAATCAGCGGAATCGACGCGCCGGTACGCTGCTCGATCTCATGATCGCAGTCGACGAACCGCAGCCGCAGAGCCCGCGCCAGCTTGCGTCCGATGGTGGTCTTGCCGGCCCCCATCGGGCCGACCAGAAAGATACGGTTCGACGACTTGGTCACGCCGCGCGCTCGTCAGCCTGGAATGTCGCGGGATTGTTGCAGGTCGTCCAGAGCCGCGCAAAAAAAACGCGGGACCGCAGTCCCGCGTTCTTGTGCCCCGCTGCGTCGCTCAGCGCTGCGACAGCGACAACGACTCCTTCAGGATCTTCGGGGTCACGAAAATCAGGAGTTCCTGTTTCTCGGAGCTGACACCCGTGCGCTTGAAGAGGTGGCCGAGGTAAGGCACGTCGCCGAAGAACGGCACCTTGTCGATGTCCGATCGGTTGTTCGACTCGAAAATGCCGCCGAGCACCACCGTCTCGCCGTTCTCGACCAGCACCTGCGTGTTGACTTCGTTGGTGTCGATGCTGGGCACGCCGGCGAACACCTGGCCGATCGAATCCCGGTTGACGACGAGATCCATGATCACGCGGTCGTCCGGGGTGATTTGCGGCGTGACCTGGAGACTCAGCACGGCCTTCTTGAACGACACGTTCGTCGCGCCGCTCGAGGTCGCTTCCTGGTACGGGATTTCGGTACCGGCCTCGATGGTCGCCTGCTTCTGGTTCGCCGTGATCACTTGCGGGCTCGCGATCACTTCACCGCGGCCCTCGACCTGCAGCGCGGAGAGTTCGAGTTGCAGCAGATAGCTGCCGATCTTGCCGATCGACCAGCGGAACGCCGCGGCCGGGCCGGCGACGGGCAGGTTGACGATGTAGTTCTCCTCGCCCTGCGGGGTGACGAAGGCGGTGCCCCCGCCGTAATCGACGTCGCCATCGATGTCGCCGCCGATGACACTGATGAAGTCGGACTGGCGACCACCGCCTTCGTTCAGATCGAGGTTCTTCGGATTGTTGATTTGGCTGTAGCCGAAGCGCACGCCGATGTCCTTGCTGAAGTCCTCGTTGGCGACGACGATGCGCGATTCGATCAGCACCTGCCGCACGGGAATATCGAGCGCGGCGACGAGCTTGCGGATGTCCGTCAGCTTGTCGGCGGTGTCCTGCACCAGGAGCGTGTTGGTGCGCTGGTCGACCGTGACGCTGCCGCGCGGCGACAGCAGGTTGTCGCTGCGGGCGCGGTTGGCGGTGGTGCCGGTACGGGCGGTGCCGGTGCCGCCGCGCGAGCGCAGCAGCGTGGCGATGTCCTGTGCCTTCGCGTAGTTGACCTGGATGAACTCGGTGCGCAACGGCGCCAGCTCCTCGAGCTGTTTCTTCGTTTCGGCCTCGAGCTTCTCGTTGGCGGCGATCTCCTCCTGCGGCGCGATCATCATCACGTTGCCGTTCTGACGCTTGCCGAGGTTCTTGCTCTTGAGGATGAGATCCAGTGCCTGGTCCCAGGGCACGTTCTTCAGACGCAGCGTGACGTTGCCGCCGACGGTGTCGCTGGTCACGAGATTGAAGCCGGTGAAGTCGGCGATGAGCTGCAGCACTGCGCGAACCTCGATGTCCTGGAAATTGAGCGACAGGCGCTCACCCGTGTAACCGAACTTCTCCTTCTTCAGTTCTTCCTCTTCCTGTTTGGTCAACGGCTTCAGTTCGAGGGTGAAGGTGTTGTCCGACTGATAGGCGAGGTGCTCGTACAGCCCGGTCGGGGTGACGACCATGCGTGTACCGTTGCCGTGTGGAAACGTGTCGACTTCCTTCGCCGGTGTCGCGAAATCGGTGACGTCGAGCTTTCGATCGAGCTCGGCAGGAAGGCTCGTGCCGATGAAATCGACGAGCAGCTTGTCACCCTGCTCCTCGATGTTGATGCCGATGTTCGGGTCCGACAGGTCGACGATGATCTGTGCTTCGCCTTGATCGCCGCGACGGAAATCGAGCGCGCGGATGGTTTCGCCGGCGGCGCTGCCCGGCATCGTGAGGCCGCCGCCCGCCGGCGCGACCGCCGTGGCGGGTGCTGCCGCGCCGGCGATGGCCGGCCGCACGTCGGCCGTGATGTCCGCCGGCATGCCTTCGAGCAGCACTTTGACCTTGTTGCCCTCGGTTCGCAGTGAATAAGGGACGACCTGCACCAGGTTCATCACGACCCGCGTGCGGCCTTCCGCTTCGACCGCCGTAACGCTCTCGACCTTGCCGACACCGATGGTCTGAGTCTTGACCGGCACGTTCAGCGTGGTCGCAGGAAAATCGAGGGCGACGCGCGCCGGATTGTCGATCGTGAAGTTGAGCGGTTCGGCGCTCAGCGGCTCGGACAGCTCGAGTTCGACCTGTACCCGATCGCCGGGCAGCGCGGTGTAGGAAATGCCGTTCAGTGACGCCGCCAGCGTCGCCAGCGGCACCACGAGGAGCGTGCCGCCGAGCACCAGGCCGGTCAGCCCGCAGGCGCGGCCCGAGGGGGCGGCCCGTCGCGCCGACAGCCGGTTCAACAGTCGAATGGTCGCAGCTCTCATGATCGATTACCCCGGTTGGGTTGGTCTATTCTTGTTCGGCGAGGGCCAGGGACGCTTCGCGTTCCTCCCAGCGTCCGTCGTCGTCCTTCACGATTTCCCGCACTTCGATGCGGTCTTCCTGGATCTGCAGAATCTTGCCGTAATTGCGGCCGAGGTAATTGCCGACCTGCACACGGTGCACTGTCCCGGCGTTGTCGCGCACGATGCCCCACAGCTCTTCGTCGTCCTCGAGCGTGCCGACCATCCGCAGGCTGTCGAGCTCGAATCCTTCGAGCTCCTCTCGGTTGTGCGCCAGGATCTCGTCGTTGTAGGCCTGTTGCGCGGCATCGGGCGCGGCGGCGATTTCCTGCTGCTTCTGTTCCTGCTCGATGAACGGTGTGAACGGGTCGCGCAGGCCTTGTTCGGCGGACTGGTACAGATAGCGCTCGTAGGGCTTGATCGGTGGCATCGGCTCGATCTGACCGCCTTTGCGGCTCAACACGCTGGCCACGTAGTTTTCGAGATCGCTCTTGTCGCGATTGACGCAACCACCCAGTGCGGCGCCGAGCACGACGAGCAGCAGGGTCGATCCGGTCGTGGCGGAAACTCGCTTGCTCATCTCCGTTTGCCCTTCTTCTTCGTCGCGGCGGCCACTTTAGCCGCTTCGGCGGCTTCTTCGTCCTCGTCCATGTAGCGGTATGTCTTGGCCGTTGTCTCGAACGACAGCGTGCCGTCCTTCTGACTGCTCAGGATCCGGATGTTGTGATTCGTCACGATCCGCGGCAGATCCGATACGCCGCTGATGAAGGTGCCGAAGGCGTGGTAGTTACCGAGCACCTTGATCTGGATCGGGAGCTCGACGTAGAAGTCGGCTGGCTGTTCGGCGCCGGGTTTGAAGAGCTGGAACTCGAGTCCTGCACCGAGCCCCTGCTGCGAAATGTCGACCAGCAGCGCTGCAACTTCGGTCTTGTTCGGCAGCCGCTTCAGGAGATCGCCGAAGGTTTCCTTGATGTCCTCGAGCTGCTCCTTGAGCGCCTGGAGGTTGGCTGCTTTTTTCTGCTTCGTTTCGAAGGTCTGCTTCAGTGCGACCTCTTCGGACTGCGCCTTGCGCAGGCTCTCGCGCAGGGGATTGATGTCCTGCCATGTCGCAAGGCCGAGGATCGCCCCGCAGACTATCAGGATGAACATCGTCTTGACCGGCAACGGCCACGACCCGATGTTCTGGAAACTCAGATTGTTGAGGTCCGAGAGCTTCATGACGCTTCTTCCCCTTCCTCCGTTTCCGTTTTCGGGATGTTCTGCGTCATCCGCAGCGTGAAATTCGCGATCCGGCGCCCCGAGTCATCGGACGACTGGATGATTTCGAGTTTCGGATCCTTGAGCCACTGCGATTTTTCGATGTTGCGCATGAAACTGGAGACGCGCGCATTCGATTCGGCGACCCCTTTCAGGGTGATGGCCGTGCCGTTCTGCGCGATCTCCTTGAGGTAGACGCCGTCCGGCAGCGACGTCACGAGTTCGTCGAAGATATGAACGATGATCGGGCGGCTCGACTGCAGTGTCTCGATCGCCTTCATGCGCGCGATCAGGCGTTCCTTTTCCTTCTCGAGCTCCTGGATTTCCTTGATTTTCTTGTCGAGCGACGTGATTTCGCTGCGCAGGTAGTCGTTGCGCTCGTTCTGGAACTCGATGCGCTCCTTGAAGTGGAAGTGGATGCCTCCCCAGACCAGGACCGCGAGCGCGGCAAACGCCCCGACGATGCCCAGGTATTCGTTGCGGCGCTGTTTGCGAAGTTCGGCGCGCCACGGCAGCAGGTTGATGCGGGCCATCAGTCAAAGCTCCTCAGCGCGAGGCCACACGCAATCATCAGCGCTGGCGCGTCGTTCGCGAGCGCTTCGGCGCGCACGCGCGGTGCAGCGGTCATGTTCGCGAAAGGATTGGCAATCGATGTCGGCGTATCGATCTTCGATTGCACCAGGCTTTCGATGCCGGGAATCGACGCACAGCCACCAGCCATCACGACGTGGTCGACAGTGCCGACCTGGCTGGATGAATAGAAAAACTGCAGGGCGCGGTTCACTTCCTGCGCCATCGATTCCATGAACGGGCGCAGGACCTCGGGTTCGTAGTTGTCCGGCAGGCCGCCCTGGCGCTTGGCGAGGCCGGCCTCTTCGTACGAGAGGCCGTAACGGCGCTGGATCTCGTCGGTCAACTGGCGGCCACCGAACAATTGTTCGCGCGTGTAGATGATCTTGCAGTCTTCGAGCACGCTGAGCGTCGAAGACGTCGCGCCGACGTCCATCACGGCCAGGATGTGGGCCTGGCCTACCGGGCCGCCCTGGGCAGCCAGCAGAGCGACCGCGTTCTCGAGCGCAAAGGCTTCGACGTCGACGATCCTCGCCTCGAGCGCCGCCACTTCAAGCGCGGCGACGCGCACATCGACATTGTCGCTGCGCGAGGCGGCGAGCAGCACGTCGATCCGGCCGGGATCGCTGGCCGATGGTCCGAGGATCGAGAAATCCAGGCTGATTTCGTCGAGCGCGTACGGAATGTACTGGTCGGCCTCCATCTGGATCTGGCTTTCCAGCTCTTCTTCCGAAAGATTGGCCGGCATCGAGATGATCTTGGTGATGACGGCCGACCCGGCGACCGCACAGGCACCGAGTTTGGTGCGCGTGCCGGACTTCTTGACGGCGCGGGCGATCGCCTCGCCGACCAGTTGGGCATCCGTGATATTCTTTTCCATCACCGAGTTAGGTGGCAGCGGCTCCACCGCATAACTTTCCACTCGATACCGTGCGCCGGAGCGTGAGAGCTCCAGCAGTTTCACGGACGTCGAGCTGATGTCGACACCGAGCAGCGGGACTTGGCTTCGTCGGAACAGCGCCACGGTTAATCCTTTAAAAACAGCAGGTTACGGCGGCCTAATGCCTATTAGCCTTAAAATTTTGCCCTAACTATATCCAAGCCCCTGCCAAAAGACAAATGATTTGTTCGTGAAACATCAATATAAACCGAATCTTAGTAAATTTAGTTAAAGTCGAACGGCGTTACATCTGGTAGTGAAATAGTTTCGGACCCGCTAGATGTTGCGCATCACCTTTTATCTGCTGCTCGCCGCGGTGAGCCTGACAGTCGCCCTGACCGGTGCGGTGTTGTGGTGGGTGATGCCGCAGTTGCCGTCGGCGGCGAGCCTGCGCGAAGTTCGCCTGCAGACCCCGTTGCGGGTCTACACCCGGGACGGCAGCCTGATCGCGGAGTTCGGCGAAAAGCGGCGCAACCCCGTCGCGATCGCGGACGTGCCGCTGCGCATGAAGCAGGCGTTCATCGCCGCCGAGGACGATCGCTTCTACGAACACCCCGGCGTCGACTGGATGGCGATCGTCCGCGCCGGCCTCGACCTCGCACGCTCGCACGAGAAGCGGCAGGGCGGCAGCACGATCACGATGCAGCTCGCGCGCAATTTCTTCCTGTCGCGCGAGAAAACCTACCAGCGCAAGCTCAAGGAAATCGTGCTCGCCGTGAAAATCGAGCGCGAACTGACCAAGGACCAGATTCTCGAGCTTTACCTGAACAAGATTTTCCTCGGCCAGCGCGCCTATGGTGTCGGCGCCGCGGCGCAGGTCTATTACGGCACGACGCTCGACCATCTGAGCGTTGCCGAGATCGCGATGATTGCCGGCCTGCCGAAGGCGCCGTCGAACACGAACCCGATCTCCAATCCCGAGGCGGCGATGGCGCGCCGGGCGTATGTCCTGCGCCGGATGTTCGAGTTGCGCTACATCGACGAAGCCACCTACCGGAACGCACTCGACGCGCCCCAGACCGCCAGTCTGCACGCCCAGCAGTCCGCGACCGAAGCACCTTATCTCGCCGAAATGGTGCGCGCCGCGATGCAGGCCCGGTATGGTGAAGGCGTCTACACGGCCGGCTATCGCGTCTACACCACGGTGACCAGCGATCTGCAGGGCGCAGCCATCCACGCCCTGCGGCGCGGGCTGATGGACTACGACCGCCGGCACGGCTATCGCGGCCCCGAAGCAACGGTTGCGCTCGATGGCGGGGCGCCGGGACAGCGCAGTGATCTGCTGAGCGGTTTTCCGGATGTCGGTGGCCTCGCGGCAGCGGTGGTCGTTGCGGTCGGCGAACAGACCGTCGAGGTGCTCACCGGATCAGGAGCGGTGCAGACGCTGGCATGGCAGGGACTGTCGTGGGCGCGTCCGCATCTCGGGGAAGACGCGGTAGGTGCCGCGCCGAAGCGCGCTTCCGATCTCGTGAAACCGGGCGACGTCGTGCGTATCGAGTGGATGGCGCCGGCCGGGAAGCAGGATGGCTACTGGCGTCTCGCGCAAATACCCGCTGTCGAAGGCGCACTGGTGTCGCTCGACACGCACGACGGCGCCGTCCAGGCGCTCGTCGGCGGCTTCGATTTCTACCGCAGCAAATTCAATCGCGCGACGCAGGCGCTGCGCCAGCCGGGTTCGAACTTCAAGCCCTTCATCTATTCCGCAGCGCTCGATCACGGCTTCACCGCGGCGAGCTTCGTCAACGATGCCCCGATCGTCTTCGATGCCCCTGGCCTCGAGGCCGCATGGCGTCCGGAAAACTACACCGGCACCTATTACGGCCCGACGCGTCTGCGCGAAGCACTCGCGAACTCGCGCAACCTCGTCTCGATCCGCGTGATGCGCGACGTCGGGATCGACACCACGATCAAGCACATCAGCGGATTCGGTTTCGACGCGAAGG
>JADZCB010000102.1 GCA_020851775.1 Gammaproteobacteria bacterium | reverse complement strand
CTGATTCGTAATCAGTAGGTCCGCGGTTCGAGTCCGCGCGTCGGCACCACCCCGCTGCAATTTCCAGGTTTTAACGCCACGAAGCCTCGACGGCTCCGCCCGGTTCGTCGTTGCACCGGCGCGGCGGACAGATCAGGCGGGTCGACGATAGCCGCCGGGAATGCCGTGCGGCGACAGCACGACCTGCCAGAGCTGTAGTCCCCGCGCGCGGAACACGCCGATGAAAAGACTCAGGTAGTAGGTCCAGCGGCGGTAGAAGTCGCTCGGCATCCGCGTCGTGAACGCCGGCCACGCACGCACGAAGTTGTCGCGCCACGCGCACAGCGTGCGCGCGTAGTCGGCGCCGAAGTTATGCAGATCCTCGACCACGAACAGGTGATCGAGCGCCAGGCTCAGGCGGTTCAGCGACGGAATCTCGCTGTTCGGAAAGATGTAGCGCGTAATCCACGGATCGATGCCGGCACCGCGATCGTTGCGACCGATGGTATGCAGCAGGAACAAGCCATCGGGCTCCAGGAGCCGGCGCGCCGTCTGCATGTAGATGCGATAGTTCTTGCGCCCGACGTGCTCGAACATGCCGAGCGACACGATGCGATCGAAACGCCCCTCGACGTCACGGTAGTCCTGCAGCCGGATGTCGACGTCATGACCGGTGCACAGTTCACGTGCGAGCGTCGCCTGTTCGCCGGAAATCGTCACGCCAACGACCTTCGCGCCGTAATGGGCTGCCGCATGGCGCGCAAAGCTGCCCCAGCCGCAACCGATGTCGAGCACCCGCATGCCGGGTGCGAGATTCAGCTTGCGGCACACCAGGTCGAGTTTCGCGCGCTGGGCCTCGTCGAGGGTCGCCGCCTGCGCCCACCAGCCACAGGTATAGACCATCGTCTCGCCGAGCATCGCCCGATACAGCTCGTTGCCGAGATCGTAATGGGTTTCGGCAACGGTGCGCGCCCGATAGCGGGTCTGCAGATTCGTGAGCGCCGCGCGCAGTGCCGCGAACGCGCGTGGCAGGTTCGGCGCGCGCTCGTCGAGCCGCGCCGTGATCAGGCGGGCGAACAGTTCATCGAGCGCGGGTGCATCCCACCAGCCATCGACATATGCATCGCCGAAGCCCAGCGTGCCGTCGCGCAGACAGCGCGCGAACATGCGTTCGTCATGAACACGGAGATCCCAGGGGCGATTGCCGTTGACTTCGATGCCCGCGCTGGCGAGCAGCCGGGCATAACGCCGGTGCAGAAAACCGGGGGTCGGAGACTTCGGCAGTGCTGACCGATCCGCGGCGCGCGTCGAGTGCTGCATGGGTCGCGCTCCTCGCTGGCATTGACCGATCGACTCGGGGTCGATGCAGGCCCGTGGCGTGAACGAGTCCTCATCATCAACATAGTCAACGCGTTTGCAAGTGCCAAGCCGCCACCGGTCCGGGTCCGTGGATCGGCCGCACCGTCGCGGCGATGGCCTACGGCGCGGTGCCGGTAGCAGGAGGAACGTTCGTCGTGCTGCCCCTTGCCGAGGGTTCAGCCGGGCGCGGAGTCCGGGTCGTGGCGACGCTCGCTGCGCGCGGCGGCGTCGAGCACCTTGCGTTCGAGAGACTGCTTGTAACGAAGCATCGCGTCGCGCAGCCGCGCGTCACGCGCGCCGAGGATCTGTACCGCGAGCAGTCCCGCGTTCGTCGCATTGTTGATCGCGACCGTCGCGACCGGTACGCCGGCCGGCATCTGGACGATCGACAGGAGCGCATCGTTGCCGTTCAGGAGCGTCGCCGCGACCGGCACGCCGATCACGGGCAGTGGCGTCAGCGCCGCGACCATGCCCGGCAGGTGAGCCGCACCGCCGGCACCGGCGATGATCACCGCAAGCCCGCGCTCGAGCGCCGAGCCTGCATAGTCGACCATGCGCGCCGGCGTGCGATGCGCAGAGACGATGGTCAATTCGAACGGAACGCCGAAGTCCTCGAGCACGCGTGCGGCATCGTTCATGACCTTGAGGTCCGAATCGCTGCCCATGATGATGCCGACGAGTGGTCCACTCATGGTCCATTGCCCTCGACGCGGACGAGACCGCGCAATCGTGCAGCTTTCGCCGCGGCATCATGGCCACTGTTCCCGGTGACCGTCACGTGGCCCATCTTGCGATAGGGTTTGACGCTGTGCTTGCCATAGAGATGCACGACGGCACCGGGTGTGCGGGCCAGTTCGTCCAGCCCGCGGTAGGCCGGCACGCCGTGTGCCTGCGGTTCGCCGAGCAGGTTGAACGATGCGGCAGGGCGCATCAATGTCGTCGGCCCCAGCGGCATGCCGGTCACGGCGCGCAAGTGCTGCTCGAACTGCGAGGTCGCGCAGGCTTCGATGGTGTAGTGGCCGGAATTGTGCGGGCGTGGCGAGATTTCGTTGATGACGATGTCGCCGGCGCGGTCGAGGAAGAACTCGATGCCGAAGATGCCGACGCCACCGAGCGCCACGATTGCGCGCGACGCGAGTTCGGTACAGCGCGCGGCGATCGCCGGCGAGACCGCGGCCGGCGCCTTGATCGTATCGAGAATGTTCGCCGCCGGATCGAACACCGCTTCGACGACGGGATAGTGCGCCACCTCGCCGCGCGCATTGCGCGCCACCATGATGGCGAGTTCCTTGTCGATGTCGACGAGCGCTTCGGCGAGGCACGGACCGCCGGCGAGCAGCGGCGCGGCATCGTCCGGATGATTCACGAGCCTGACACCGCGGCCGTCATAGCCATGCCGGCGTGCCTTCAATATGCACGGCAGGCCGAAAGCAGCGAGCGTGGCGCCATCCTCCACCGCAGCGAAGCGCCCGCATGGCAGGCCGTGCGCGGCGAGAAACTGCTTCTGCACGAACTTGTCCTGGATCACGCCGAGCACGCGGCTCGACGGCGCGACGGTCGCACCGGCCTCTTCGAGAGTCGCCAGTGCGGCGGCGCTGACCGCTTCGATGTCGAGCGTGACGACATCGCTGACTGCAGCCAGCGCACGCAGCGCCTCGCGGTCATCGAAATCGCCGACGATCTGCGTGGCGAATTCGCTCGCCGGTGCGCCGGGGGTCGGATCGAGCACCGTCAGGGCGAGATCGAGGTCCGGGGCCGCCTCGGCCATCATGCGGGCGAGCTGACCGCCGCCCACGATGCCCACCCGTCGCCGGACGGCTTCCGGCTTGTCGTTCGACGCGGTCATGCAACCTCTGGAGGGATGATACGGGGACGTCCCGCACGGCAAGCTGGCGGGGGCGCCTAGGATAAAGCCACACGGCGCCTGGCAAAACCCCGCCGCACTCTACGCCCCGCGCACCACGCTGCGAGGTGCGGCAGAAGGGGTTCGAATCCGGATCGCGCTGTGCTGAAATGCAGGCGTCACCCCACGCCGCCCGGATCGTTCCCGTCGCGTGCCGGAGACCGCGAGGCCGCAACTCCGACCGCCTCAGCGGCGGCGGACCCAGACAGGGGAGAGCCGTCATCATCGTCAAGACACCTTCGCTCGACGAAATCGAGCGCATCGCGCTGCAGTTCGGACTCGATCTGAGCCACGAAGATCTCGTGTCGTTCCGGGGTCTGATGGCGGGTCCGCTCGCGTCCTATGGGCGCCTGCAGGAACTGATCGAACCGCGTCTGCCGGTGAAGTACCCGCGCAGCCCCGGCTACCGACCCGATCGCCCCGAAGATCCGCTGAATGCGTGGTACTACAAGACGGCAATCGAAGGCGCGCCGCGCGGTCCGTTGCGCGGACGTACCGTCGCCATCAAGGACAACATCTGCGTCGCCGGCGTGCCGATGATGAACGGCACGTCCGTGCTCGAAAGCTACGTCCCGGACGTCGACGCGACCGTCGTCACGCGCATCCTCGATGCCGGTGGTGAAATCGCCGGCAAGGCCGACTGCGAAAGTCTGTGTTTTTCCGGCGCGAGCCACACGACCGACAACGGGCCGACGCTCAATCCATATGATCACGCGCGCAGCGCCGGCGGTTCATCGGCCGGCAGCGCGGCTCTCGTCGCCGCCGGCGAAGTCGACATGGCGATTGGCGGTGATCAGGGCGGCTCGATTCGCATCCCCGCCGGCTGGTGCGGCGTCTATGGGTTGAAGCCCACGCACGGCCTCGTGCCTTACACCGGCGCCTTTCCGATCGAGGCGACGCTCGATCATCTCGGGCCACTCGCGCGCACGACCGCCGACGTCGCGACGCTGCTCGAAGTGATTGCCGGCGAGGATGGCATGGATCCCCGCCAGACGCGTGTCAAGGCAGAGGCCTATTCGAAGGCGCTGACCGGTCACGTCGAAGGCATGCGCATCGGCATCGTGTCCGAGGGTTTCGCCTGGCCCGGCCTGTCGCAGGCCGACGTCGACGACATGGTGATGCGCGCAGCCGGGCGCTTCGAGCAACTCGGCGCCGTCGTCTCGACCATGTCGCTGCCGATGCACCGCGATGGCATCCATATCTGGAACGCAATCTCGATCGAGGGCGCGACGGCGCTGATGCTGAAGGGCAATTCGATGGGGACGAACTGGAAGGGCTATTACACGACGGGACTGCTCGACGCCTTTGCGCGCGGCTGGCGTTCGCGTCCCGATGATTTGTCGGACACGACGAAGCTGGTGCTCCTGCTCGGCGAGTACATGCAATCCCGCTACCACGGCCGTTTCTATGCAAAGGCCCAGAATCTCGCGCTGAAGCTCAAGGCGGCGTACGACGCTGCGTTCCAGCAGGTCGATCTGCTCGTCATGCCGACGCTGCCGATGAAGGCGACGAAGATCCCGGCAGGCGATGCGCCGCGTGCGGAATGCATCGCACGCGCGCTGGAGATGCTGCCGAACACCGCGCCGTTCAACGTCACGGGCCATCCGGCGATGAACGTACCGTGCGGTCTGTCACAGGGACTGCCGGTCGGCATGATGCTGATCGGCAAATCCGGCGCCGAGAGCACGCTGCTGCGCGCGTCGCATGCGTTCGAACACGCAGTCGACTGGAAGAAGGCGTGAGTCGTCACGGGGGGCGGCGTCCGCGAACGACCGGTCACGTGACGCCCGCCGCGTCTGTCGGCGCCTTTGCAGTGTGCGTGGCAGGCGCGGGAGTGAAACCGGGCTACGTGCCATAGCGCACGCGTATCCCGTGTTCGAGCGCGACGTCGAGCTCGCTGGGACTCAGCTCCTGCGGAAAATAGCAGCCGGAGACATTGGCCTGCGCGAAGCTGGCGCCTTCGATGTTCGCATTGCGGAAATCGATCCCGCGCAGATCGGACATGCGGAAGTAGCAGTCGCGCAGTTCCAGGCCGTCGGCAATCATGTCACGCAGATCGAGCCGGCTGAGATCGGTGCCGGCGAGATCACAGGTCTCGCCCTTGGCGCGACGTTGGTTGAATTCGGCGATTTCGCCCATGCGCAGCAAGCCGAACATGGGGCAGTCTGACATGCGGGGCCTGGTCATCGGGCACCTCGGAAACGGAATGGGACGAAGCCTGTAGCGGCCGGCCCGGCCACCAGCTTTAGGCCTTGCGCCGCGTTGCGGCGGCGTGCTTCAGCGGCTACCTTTGGCGCCCGTCGCGCTGCGAGTTCCGTCCGTGTTGCCGTCGCCCCGTTTCCCGTCGTCCACGTCGTCCCGCGTGCCATGAACAAGGCGATCATCGACGACGCCCTCGCGACCGGCGCCGACGAAGCGGCCGAGTCGGCCCGCCTCTTCGCGCACCCCGCGACCTGGTGGGGCGCGTGCGTATTCGTCGTCGCGCTCGCCTTGCTGGTCGGTCTGCCGGGGATCGACCGTACGCCGCTCGACTCGCACGAGATTTTCGTCGCCCAGTCCGTGCGCGAAATGAGTGCGCGCGGTGACTGGCTGGTGCCGTATTTCAACGGTATCCCCCGTCTGAACAAGCCACCGTTGAATTACTGGCTGACGGGGCTCGTCGCCGTTCTCGACGGGGCGCTGCCGGATGTCGCACCCGCCCACGCGCGTCTCGTCTCGGTCGTGGCGGGCGTCGGCACCCTGCTCGCGACGATGTGGCTCGGTGCCCTGCTCTACGGACGGGAGACGGCAATACTCGCCGGGCTCGTGCTCGTCAGCAGTGCGGGCTACTTCAGCTTTACGCATGACGCACGTCCCGACCTGCTCTACACGTTCTTCACCAGCGTGATGCTCGTCGCTGCCGTGCAAGCGCTGCGCGCGCAGCCGGTGCCGGCGCCGCTGTGGGGCAGTGCCGGCCTCGTCTGGCTCGCCTTCGCCGGTGCGACGTTGACCAAGGGCCCGCATCTGCCGCTGTTCGCGCTGCTCGGGCTGTCCGTGCAAGCGGCGCTCGTCGCACGCAGCGCGCGGACACCGTGGCGCGCGCTGCGGGTGTGGCCCGGGTTGCTGCTCGCGCTCCTGCCGGCCGCCGCGTGGTGGGGCTGGTTGCGACTGCAGATCGATCCCGCGACGCTCGGCCACAGTCAGCTCGCCGGCAGCCTGCTCACGCCGGCGTGGCGACGCTTCGGCGATCCCTACTACCTCTACCGCCCGTTGCAATTGCTGCTGCCGTGGCTGCCGCTGGTGCTGCTCGCGCTCGGCGGGCTGCATCTGCGCGACGGGCGACGGCACACGGGCTGGCTGTGGTGGCCGCTGCTCGTGGCCGCCGTCGCGCTGTCCTGCGGCCGGCAGTACCGCTACTTCTACCTGTTGCCGTTGATCGCGCCGCTGACGCTCGCGTTCACGCGACCCGTCGTCGTGCTCCTGCGCAGCCCGCTCGGCGCATGGTCGCGGCAGCTCGCGCAACTCGGGATCGTGCTGCAGGTTTTGCTCGCGCTCGCCTGCGCTGCGTGGGTGCTCGTTGAAAGCGGACGGCTGCGCTGGCTGACGCCGCCAATCCTCGCGACGCTCGGCGGCAGCGTGCTCGCGTATGTCGTGTGGCGCATGCTCACGCGCACCGCAACGGACGACACCGATCCGCCGGGCCGCCGCG
>JADZCB010000101.1 GCA_020851775.1 Gammaproteobacteria bacterium | reverse complement strand
TTTCGACCTTCGCTGTCGAAATCGACTCCGGGCGCGCTTCGACCCAGAACGGCAGCCCGACCTCGGGATAGCGCCGCGCGAACTCGTCCACGCGCTTGCGGCTGGTGGTGAGAAAGCTCTCCGCGACCAGATAGACGTAGGCGAGATCGTATTTCTCCTTCTTCTCGATCATCTCGTCGATCAAGCGGCCGATGTCCTGTTCGCGGTAATAACCGCCGAGCGAACCATAGAGCTGATCGAAACCGGAGTTGATGCAATAAGTGCAGGTGTACGGGCAGCCGCGATTCATCTCGAACGTGCCGGTGACCGAGATCCGGCCACCCATCGGCTTCCAGAACCGCCGCGGGTCGTAGACGTCCCAGTCCTGGTGCGGCAGCAGGCGCATGTCGATGCCGGGGCGCACGGGATTCTTGTAGAGCTTGCCCTCGTGCTTGACCCAGAGATTGCGGATCGCAGTGATGTCCCCGCCGCGGCGCAGCGTCTCGCACAGTTCGACCAGCGGCAGCTCGCCTTCGCCGACGCACACCATGTCGACTGCCGCGTGGCGCATGACGATGTCCGGTGCGAACGTCGGATAGACACCACCGGCGATCGTCGGGATGCCGGTGTGCCTCACCGCCTCGAGCAGGCGCAGGCCGAGCGGAAAGGTGACCTCGATGCATGACAGCCCGATCAGATCCGGCTGGTAGGATTCGACGAGTGCCCGGAAATCATCGATGACGTCGCCGGCCTCGGGAACGATGCCGAGTTCGGCGAAATCGGTTTTTCTGACCTGCAGTGCCTGTGCGCGTGCCTCGTCGCCGGTCTTGTCGGTCGTGCGGTAGAACGTGGTGTCGAACAGCTTCACCTCGACGCCGCTGTTCTTCAGGCACGCGGCCAGGATACCGATCCCGGCGGTCACGAGCGTGTCCAGCATGGTGTTGCAGTTGATGAGCAGTACCTTGAAGTCCTTCATGCCGATCTCTCTGGCTCCGGTTGATGATCGTCGGTGTGGCGCCGGACCAGTCCGGCCACCCAGTCATATCCTGCGCGAATCTCGGCCGTCACTTCCGCGACGGGATATTCGAACACGATGTTGATCCGCGGATTGTGCGTGAGCACGATGCGCAGCGTTTCTTCGATGTCGATCCAGCCCTGCGCCGGTCGCTGCGTCGGGTGCAGCGGCGTATGTTCGCGATGCCGCGGGTCGTCCGGGCCGCGCGTGTTCCACAGGTGCATCGAGCGTGCATGCGGGGCGAGGACGCGGATATCGTCGACATAGGCGCGTTCGTGCAGACGGGCGCCCAGGGCGGCGTGGCCGGTGTCGATGCAGATCCCGAGCTGCGGGCAGTCACGCATCGCGGTCAGGAAGTCCGCGGGACTCGCGAAGGCGCTCGAATAGGCGGCGAACTCGATGTCGATGGGCATCTCGTAGCGCGCGCTCAGCGCGGCCAGGTCGAGACAGGCCGCGCGCGCGAGTTCGGCGGCGCGAGCGCGATCGGTGGTGTCGGTCTTGCCGAATGTCAGGTGCGTGACGACGTATGCCGCGTGCCACGCGCGCGCGTGCTTCAGTGTCTCCTCGATCACGCGCAGCGAGAGCATGCGCAGCGCCGCATCCTCGTGCAGGAAGTAGCAGCTCACGCCGCTGTGCTCGAAGTACGCCGGCCGCGGCATCGGCGCGTGGAAACTCAGGCGCGTATAGCCTTGGCGGATCAGATCGGCCAGCGTCTCGCGCAGTGGCGCCGTCTGTTGCTGCGGAAAATCGAACAGCTCGACGCCGCCGAGTCCACGGTGCAGGAGACGCTCGGCAATCGCATCACTCATGCGCGGCACCGGAGGCGGCCTGCCGGCGCGCGACTTCGACGAGATTGGTGTTGAACGACGAGCCACCGCCCATGTCGCTGGTCGCATCCGGGGTCGTGTGGTTCGCGTTGCGGCGCGCCGGATAGCACGCGTCCCACCACAGTCCCGGTGCGGCGACGACGCCGCGCCGGACGGCGTGATCGACGGCCGCCCACAGCACGAAATCACCGCGATCGTTGAAGACGCGGACTTCGTCGCCGTCGGCGATGCCGCGGGCCTCTGCGTCGTGCGGGTGGATGACGAGCGTGGGCCGGGCTTCCCAGCGCGCCCAGCCGCGCGCGTGCGCATGGCTCGACTTGTGGAACGAAGCGGTTGACGCCGTCAGGAGGTACAGCGGGTAGCGTTGCACGAGTGCCGGCGTGCATTCGCGACTTTCCCGCAGCGGCACATACGCGGGCAGTGGATCGAAGCCGTCGTCCGCCATGCGCTGCGAATAGAGTTCGATGCGTCCGGAGCGGGTCGGGAAGCGGCCTTGGCGCACTTTGTCGCAGGCAGTTTCGACCGTCGCCGCGCACCAGCCCTCCGCGAGCAGCCGTGCGACGTCGATGCCCTGCAAGGCCGGATGTTCGAGAGCAAGGATCTCCTCGATCACCTCCCATGCGCTCTGCCGGAAGCACGGCTCATCGAAGCCCATCGCCACGGCGAGCGAGCGGAAGGTGTCGAGATTGGAGCGCGACTCGCCGGGCGGTGCGATGGCGGGGCGGTTCAACATCACGTCGAAGTGATAGTAGGAGAACTGCAGATCGAGATTCTCGATGTGCGAGGTCGCGGGCAGCACGATGTCGGCATACTTCGCCGTGTCGGTCAGGTATTGCTCGTGCACGACGGTGAACAGATCTTCGCGCGCCAGTCCGCAACGCAGACGCGCCTGGTGGTAGAGCGTCGCCGTGGGATTGCCGTTGAAGACGTAGAGGCTGCGCACCCCGGCCGCAGGCTCGGTCAGCAGCGCCCCGAGTTCGATCATGTTGTACCCGGCTGGCGGTGTCGGGCGCAGCGAGTCGCCTTCGAGGGCGTCGGGGTGGACGGGAAAAATCGTGCTCGTCGGAAAATAGGCCCCACCGCCACGGTGTGCCCAGGCGCCGGTCAAGGCGGGCAGACAGGCCAGGGTGCGCACCGTCATGCCGCCGTTGCTATGCCGCTGGCAGCCCGGCCCTATATAGATGAATGAGCGTTGCGTGCCCGCATAGCACGCGGCCAGCGCCTCGAGATCCGCGGCGGCCACGCCGGCGATGTCGGCGACGATTGCCGGCGCATAGTCCGCCGCGCGTTCCCGCAGGGCGTCGAAACCGAGCGTATGGCGCGCCATGAACGCGGGATCGTGCAGGCCATCGCGGAACATCACGTGCATCAGCGCGAGCGCGATCGCCGCATCGGTGCCTGGACGCGGCTGCAGAAAGAGATCGGCGCCACCGGTCCCTTTGACCTGGACCGGGTTGATCACGATGAGCTTCGCACCGCGCGCCCGCGCCTCGCGCACCAGCGCCTGCTGATGGATGTTGGTATGCGCGATCGCGCAGCCCCACAGGATCACGAGCTCGGCATCGACGATCGCGCGCGGATCGGCACCGACCGAGGCCCCCATGGTGTAGTCGAAACCCGTGCGACCGGCCTTGGTGCAGATCGTGCGCTCGAGTTGCAGGGTGCCGAGGCGATTGAAGAAACGCCGCCCGGCGATGCGGCCGTTGACCAGGCCTTCCGTACCGGATCCGAAGAACGGCAGGATCGCCTGCGGGCCCGAGTCGGCGACGATTGCGCGCCATCGACCACTGATCTCGTCGATCGCCGTCGACCACGAGATGCGCTCGAACTGTCCCTCACCCTTCGGGCCGCGACGTCGCAGCGGATATTGCAGACGGGCGGCCGCGTGAACGCGCGCCGGCGCGGACGCGAACTTGCGGCAGATGAAGCCGCGGGTCGAGGGATGGTCCGGGTTGCCTTCGATTTTGCACAAGCGGCCGTCGCGTACGTGATAGAGCACGCTGCAGCAGTCCGGACAATCATGCGGACACACCCCGCGCACCACCCCGTCGCGCGGCGGCGCGAAGCGGGCGGCTGCAGCAGGCGCTGCGTCGGAAATCCCCTTCATCGGGTCGCCGTCAGGTCGCGGGAGGACCCGCGCGCCGCGCGGCGTGGCGGGCATCGACATTCATGGCGGAATCGGACACGGACGACAATCGAAAACGTACACGGCCTCGACCGTGTGACTATTCCATCTGCGACCCCAAATCGACATGACTTCGATCAAGCCCCGCGGGCGCGGACATCCGTCCGACCGACACCGGTACGCGTGTGCCGAGGTATTCGAGCACATCGACGCGGACCGTTCCGGCCGCGGCGACAACGAGGATGAGCGGTATTTGCGCCCGGCCGTTCACGACGCGAACGGCGGGCAGCCTGGTTCGGGAACGAGGCAGGTTCGGAAGCACTGCACGACGGGCAGGCTGGATGGTGCCCGGAGCCGGAATCGAACCGGCACGATCTCGCGATCTCCGGATTTTAAGTCCGGTGCGTCTACCAATTCCGCCACCCGGGCACTGCCATCAGTTAC
>JADZCB010000100.1 GCA_020851775.1 Gammaproteobacteria bacterium | reverse complement strand
CTCCGCTCAAGGCATCAGCTCGACCCCGTCTCCCACGTTCACCTTTCCCGGCCGCAAGACTTCCGCATAGCTCGCGAATCCCGGTGTCGCAAAGCCCGGCAGCATGCCGTCCGGCAGTCCTACCTTGTCGCGGTAGCGCAGCAGGCTCTTCATCACGTCCTTGTCGCGTTCGCCGGTGGTGGGGTTGAAGCCCGGGATTGCGCAACGGGGGACCGAGGTGCGCACGCGGAGCACGGCGTCGCCGATGACGAGGCTGCGGCCGTCCCAGCCGTCTTCGACGTGCTCATCGGGATGCTCGATCACGAAGCCGGCGCGGAAGCGCGGCGCATCGACGGCACTGCCGAATTCACGGGCGAGTCGCGCGAGCGAGCCGGTGGTGAGCAGCGTGATCGGGAAGACGTCGATCGCGCGGCCTTCGGACAGGCAGCGCACCAGACCGATCGGGCGGCCGGCGAACTCGCTCAGCACGTCGCGCCACGGGCCGTCCACCTCCGCGACGTCGATCAGGCGCAGGCCGAAGTGATCGACTGCAAAGCGGCGGCCCGTCGGCGCCGCGGGGCCCTCGATGCGGTGACCGTCCGGGAGTTCCAGCGTCAGACGATCGATCGTTGCATCGTAGTCGAACGTCAGCGGCAGGAACGTCCGGTGCTGGTCCGAGTTCACGAACTTGTCATCGGCCTCGACGAGGGCAAAGGCGCGATCGTGGCGGATACCATCGGCGTCGATGGTGACGCTCCCGGGGTGCAGGAAACGCGTGGCCTTGACGTAGACGCGTCCGATGCTGGCGACGTGCATGGGCTGTGTCCTCGATTTGCGACGACGCGCGCCCGGCAGCGCGCGCCCGCATTCTAAAGCGCGTCTACGCGCACGACGACCAGATCGACAAGGAGCGCACGGTGCCACCCACCGGCGCCATGGCACGATCTGCACATTCCTCTGATTCAGGGACATCAAGCCTCTCGCCCACACGCTAGAATGAACCTCTCCCCCGTCGCAGAGATATCCCATGAGCGCTGGAGCCCGCCTGCCTGGAACCCCCGATCCGATGCATCGATGGCCTGGTGCCCAGGGCGTCACGCTCGCCGGCGACTGCTGGGGCGATCCGACGGGGCCGTTGATCGTGCTCCAGCATGGTGGCGGCCAGACTCGGCATGCGTGGAAAAGTGTCGGCGAAACGCTCGGCGCCGCCGGGTACTACGCCGTCGCCTTCGATGCACGCGGACATGGCGATTCCGACTGGGCGCCGGACGGGGTCTACGGTCAGGACATCATGGTCGAGGATCTCTGTTGCGTCGTCGACGCGCTGGGCAGACGGCGTCCGGTGCTGGTCGGTGCGTCGATGGGCGGCGGCACGAGTCTAGTCGCCGTCGGCGAGGATCGCGTCGATGCGACGGCGCTCGTGCTCGTCGACATCGCGCCGCAGATCGAACCCGAGGGCGTACAGAAAATCCAGGCCTTCATGAGCCAGAAGCCCGAGGGTTTCGACTCGCTCGAGGAAGTCGCCGAGGCGATTGCGTCGTATCAGCCGCATCGCACGCCACCGAAGGATCTCGCCGGGCTCGCGAAGAACCTGCGCCTGGCAGCGGACGGCAAATACCGCTGGCACTGGGATCCACGCTTCATGACCTTGCGTCGGGAGTTCGACAAACGCGTCGAGCGCCTGACCGACTGCGCACTCGCATTGAACCTGCCGACGCTGCTCGTGCGGGGTGGGTTATCGGATGTGCTGAGCGAAGACGGCGCCCAGGCCTTCTTGAAGATCGCGCCGCACAGCGAATACGTCAACATCACCGGCGCCGGTCACATGGTCGCCGGCGATCGCAACGACGTCTTCGGCCACGCGGTGATCGAGTTTCTGTCGCGCACCGTGCCGGTCGGCGGTCCGCCGATCAAACCCGCGCATGAGCCACATCCGGCACACAAGGGCCCGCCGGGCGACGTGGTCGACATTCCGTGAGCAGCGACACCGCCCTGCCAGTGACGGCGCTCGCCGACGATACGCCGATCATCGTCGGCATCGGCCAGCACGTCGAACGGGATGCCGCGCACTCGGTGCTCTCGCCCGTCGCACTGGCCGCCGTCGCCTGCGGCAAGGCGCTCGGCGACAGCGGCCACGGTGCCGCGCTCGCCGGGATCATCGACACCGTCGTCGCGATCCGCTTCTTCGAACATTCGACGAAGGGCGGCGAAATGCTCGCGCATCCGTTCGGATGCAGCGACAACGTGCCGCGGGCGATCGCGCGCCGCGTCGGCATCGCACCGCGCCGCGCGATCTACGCCGATGTCGGCGGGCAGACGCCGCAACGTCTCGTCAACCGCTTCTGCGCGGAAATTCAGCGCGGCGAGACGCAGGCCGTGCTGATTGGCGGCGCCGAGGCGATAGCGACGATCAAGCACGCCGTGCGCACCGGCCGCGAGTTCGACTGGCGTGAGGACACCGGTGGCGAGTGCAGCGACGAATGGCAACAGGACAAACTGTCGACGCCCTACGAGCGCGCGCACGGTCTGTTTCTCCCGCTGCGCACTTACCCGCTGCTCGAGCACGCGCGCCGCCGTCGTCGCGGACTGGATTGCGCGCAGTACCGGCGCGAGATGGGCGAGTTGTTTGCGCCGTTCTCCGCGATCGCGGCCGCCAATCCTTACGCGCAGTTCCCGCAGTCGCTGCCGGCGGCGGCGCTGGCGACGATCGATGCCGACAACTACCTGATCTCCGAACCCTATACGAAGGCCCTCGTCGCGCAGGATGCGGTGAACCAGGGCGCGGCCGTGGTGCTGACCTCGGTCGGCATCGCGCGTCGGCTCGGCATTGTGCCGGCGCAGTGGGTGTTTCTCGCGAGCCATGCCGATCTCGATGATCGCACCGTCAGTGCGCGGATCATGCTCGAGCGCTCACTCGCCCAGGAACTCGTGCTCGAGCGTGTGCTCGAGGCGGCCGACACGCGCAGCGACGACATCGCGCATCTCGACCTCTACAGTTGTTTTCCGATCGCGGTCTTCAGCGCCTGCGATGCGCTCGGCATCGACTGGCGGTGCGGCCGCGCGCTGACGCTGACCGGTGGCCTGCCGTTCTTCGGCGGCCCCGGCAACAATTACAGCACGCATGCGATTTGCGAAGCCGTGGCGCGCGTGCGCGCCGATCGCGGTACCAGCGCGCTCGTCGTCGCGAACGGCGGCTATCTGTCGAAGCACTCGGCCGGCCTCTATGCCGGCGCGCTGCGTGCACCATGGCGAGCGACCGACTGCACCGGCATCGCGCAGCGCTTCGCCGCGATCCCGGCGATGCCGCTCGCCGATCCCGCGCCCGCGACCGGCGTCGTCGAAAGCTACGTGATGGCGATGAAGAAGGGGCGGCCGGACGGAGTGTATCTGGCCGCGACGACCGACACCGGCAGCGCGCGCTTCTTCGCGCGGGTGGCGCATGACGATACGGCGAGCATCGCGGCGATCGCCGCGGGGAACGTCTTCGGCAAGGCGGTCGCCGTCACTGCCGGCGAAGCATGCAACCTCGCGCGCGTGCTCGGTTGAACGCCTTCACTCGCGCGCGGCGATGAAGTCCCCGAGTTCGAACGCGACCCCCTGGGCCGCCGCCGCCCGCTGCTCCGCGTCGACTGCGCGCCGGTAGCCGTCCCGCGCCTGCAGCCGCGCGAAATACTCCGCCACGGCAGGTGAAAAACGCGCGTCCAGGCCGAGATAGCGCGCGAGCACCAGCGCATAGCCGACCGACACGTCTGCCGTCGTGAAGCGTCCCGCGCAAAGATATTCCTGCTGCGCGACGACGGCATCGACGCCGCGCAGCCGCGCGAGAAACCATTTCGCGTAGTCGTCGGCGATCTGCGGATTGCGCCGCTCCGGTGGTTCCATCACCGAGTAACGCAGCACCAGCGTCTGCGGGAATGTCAGCGTCGCCTCACCGAAATACTGCCAGTTGAGCCAGGCAGCATAGTCCGGCTCGTCGACGGTGACGGCGAGCGGGCTCGGGCCGTGGCGCGTGACGAGGTACTGGGCGATGGCCGACGACTCCGTCATGCGGACGTCGTCGTCGAAGAACGCGGGCACGGTCCCGAGCGGATTCACCTGCAGATACTCGCGCTGGTGCACGCGCGGCGGGAACGGCAGCATCTTCAGCGTATAGCCCAGGCCCATTTCCTCCAGCGTCCACAGCACACGGAACGAGCGCGCGGCGGCACAGTGGTAGAGCGTCAGCATCGGCAGTCTCCGGCGCGATTCAGATCAGACCCTTTTCGCGCAGTTCGTTTTTCATGTAGGCGTAATAGATCGGCGCGGCGATCAGGCCGGGGATGCCGAAAGCCGCTTCCATCAGCAGCATCGCGAGCAGCATTTCCCACGCACGCGCGCGGATGTGGCTGCCGATGATGCGGGCGTTGAGGAAATATTCGAGCTTGTGAATGACGACCAGATAGGCGAGCGACACCAGCGCGACGAACGGTGACTGGCTGAAACTCACGACGAAAATGACCGTATTGGAAATCAGGTTGCCGAGTATCGGCAGCAGGCCGGCGACGAAGGTCACCACGATCAGCGTCTTCGTGAACGGCAGGTTGACGCCGAACAGCGGCAGCGCCACCGCCAGGTACAGCGCGGTGAAAGCGGTGTTCAACGCCGAGATCCAGATCTGCGCGAACACCACGCGCCGGAACGCGACGCTCAGGCGATAGCTGCGCTTCGCGAGCGCGGCGGCGAACGGCCCGCGCGACTGCGCCGGCACGGCCGTCTCGAGCGACAGCAGCCCCCCGATCACCATGCCGATGACGATGTGTGCGAACGCGCGGCCAAGGCCGGTGCCGGCGGTCTGGAACATCGCGGCGTGCGCGCGCAGCCACTCGACGATCGACTGCTGCAGTTCGTCGGCATCGGCCGGGATATAGTTCGACACCCAGGCCGGCAGCTGATTGCGCGACTGTTCGATGATTTCCGCCATGCGCGTGATCAGCGCCGGGATGCTGTCCTGGCTGCCGCGCAGCAGGCTCGTCGCGTACATCCCGACAAGCCCGATCACCGCGATCACGATCGCGGCGATGATCGACACGGCGACGAGCCGCGGTCCTTCGCCCCACAGCCAGCGATTGCGTCGGAGCAGCGGCGTCAACTGGTTCACGAGCACATAGACGAGCAGGCCCGCGATCAACGCGGGCAGCAGATGCAGATACAGGATCAGTAACAGGGCCGCAGTCGCGGCGCCCCAGGTCGCAAAGTCTTGGCGGGTGATCGTGCGCGTGCTCATTGGAACGGTCGGCGGACGGACGCTGCGCGGCACGATACGCGCTGCCGCCGTCTGCTGCCAGCCCGCACCCTCGGACGCATGCCTGCGTCATCGACACTCAGGCCGTGACGGGCTCCCGTTCGCACGCCGCTGCGAATGCCTGGCGTTCGGCCTCGAATGCGGCCCGCTCGGCGAGCAGCGTCCGGTGCTGCGCGTCGATCTGTCTGGCGCGTTCGAGCAGCCGGTCGCGCTCCTCGCGCAGGAGGCGCATCTTTGCGAGCACCTGCTCGCGCATCTCGGCATCCTTCTTCGCGAGCAGTTCACTCGCCTGACGTTCGACCGCTTCCTTGATGAGGCGCGTTCGCTCGGCGAGCAGCCGCTCGTAGCGCAGCCGTTCGGCCTCCAGCAGGGCTTCGATGTCCGTCCCCGCGCCGGTTTCGGCGGCCGGCAGCGGCGCGGCGTCGACGACATGCCGACGGATTTCCTGCGTGACCGACACGTCGAGCGGAGCTGCCAGCGCGCCGGGCAGCGCGTCCAGCGCCTGCAGATCCGGCAGCTTTTCGGACACCGGCGACTCGCGATACGCCGCGAGCGGCTCGTCGAGCAGGCAGGCATCGAGACCGCACTCGGCGAGCAGATAGCAGCCGAGTTCCTCGCTGTGGCGATCGCCGGCATAGACGAGATAACAGACGTCGTTCGCCAGCGCGCGGCGCTTGAGGCGCAACAGCGAGATCGGCACATTCAGCGCGCCGGGCTGCGCGCCGGCCGCGAACTGCTCGACCTCCCGCAGATCGAGCCAGCGCCCGTTGCCTTCGAGCAGGGTGGCCGCCTGGGCGCGGCTGACGGTACGCAGCAGCGGTGCGCGGATCAGATCGACGAAATCCGCGTTCGAGATGCGCAGCAGCGTGCCGGCGGTCAGCATGCTGACATTCGCGTTGCGCAAGCCGGCGAGCACGAGCGCGTCGTCGCCGAACGCGTCTCCCGGCACCTTGACCGCGAGCCGGTAGCGGCGACCATGGGTGTCCATGCGCCACACTTCCGCCGTGCCGGACTTCACGATGTAGTAGCCATTCGCCGGCACATCCTGCTCGAACACGAGCTGGCCCGGGCTGACCTCGATCTCCTCGAGGCGCGAGAGGATCTGCTGAATGTTGGCCGCCGGCACGTGTGACAGCGCACCGAAGCTCAGCGCGCGCTCGAGCCCGTCCATCTGGTCCCAGTCCTCGAGATAATGGACTTCGGCGCCGCGCTGCGGAGAGGCGGTCGACGCGAGGCCGAGCTGACGCTGGTAGAGGGCGTGCGGGAAACGCAGCAGCGTCGACGGGCGCACCGTCACGACTTCGATCTGATCGCCGTATTGATAGACCGGACAGGCCACCGGTGCCTGGTTCGCGTCGTGACGCCGCGACTGGCCATCGACATTCTTCTCACTCACCGTCCCGTGCAGCAGGAACAGCACGTGTGGCGAACCGCTGCGATCGACGAGGGTCACGTTCGCATCGTAATGCACGATCTCGGCGGCGCCGACGAGTGCCTGCAGGTATTCACGCGGCAGATTCGCCAGCGTTTCGATGCGGGAGATGGCCGCGGATACGTCGAGCATCGACGGTCGCCGTGCCGCGCGCAGCGTGCGTTCGGTGTCCTCGGGTACCCTGGTCTGCTGCGTCATCTCCGCGTCCTTGTCCACCGGTCGAACGCCGTCGACCTCCACGTTTTCCCCACCATGCGACACCGCGCACTCGTGCGGATCGTCTGGATCCGCTGCGGAGAGCGATCGTTCAGCGACGGACCGGCCGCGCGTCCCGTTGCTTGCGCAACCGGGCGCGAGCGGTCGTATCAGCGGCGGCTCGCGGCCGCACTTGAGGCGGCACCGCGCGAATCGTGCCCGGCACGTGCCGCAGCGTCGTCACGCATGGCCGGCGGTGTGCACGAGTTCGGCCGTGTCGATCACGCACTCGGACAGGAATCCCGCCTGTTCGTCCTGATAGGCATAACCGAGCGGATTGGCGAACACACGGCAGCGGCCGACCCGGTAATCGTTCCGGCAATGCAGGTGACCATGCAGCCAGAGATTGGCGGCGGGCAGCAGATCGTCCATCGCGTTGCAGAAGCCGGCCGTGCCCGGCGCGAGCCCGTAACGCGGATCCTGGCTCAGGAGGCTTGGCGCGAAATGGGTGACGACGACCGTCGGTCCCGCAAACGGCGTGGCGAGCGCTGCGCGCAGCCAGCGCTGGCAGCGCAGCCCTTCTTCGCGCATCGCCGCCGCGTCGAACAGCACGCCATCGCGCAGCGTGCGGGACTTTTCGAGATAGTAGTTCGCGGCGCGAAATGCTTTCTCACGCATCTTCAGGTTGTAGGTCATCGCGCCGGGGACGTGGGCCGGCCGGTCCGACAAGGCGTCGAAATCCGACCACAGCGTCGTGCCGACGAAGCGCACGCCGTCCAGCACCAGCACCTCGCGTTCGAGCCACTGAATGCCGAGCCGCTCGACGAGCTCACGCAGGTGCGCGTGACAGTCGTCGAAGTCGCGGCCGTCGTATTCATGATTGCCCGGCACGTACAGCACCGGCACCGGCCAGTGGCCGAGACGCGGTGAGAAACGCGTCAGGCACCAGTCTTCGGCCCCGTACTGGGCCAGCGGTGTCTCGGGACCGGCGCCGATGTCACCGGCGAGGATGAGGAGATCGGCATCCGGGGCCGGATGTGGCACGAAGTCGGGATTGACCTCCAGGTGGAGATCGCTCAGGAGTTGGATCTTCATGCGCAAATTATGACCGGAAGCGGCGGCATCGGACATCGCATTCGCGCTGATCCGGTGTCGCGCGGTTCAGCCGTCGCGGCCCCGGCCGCTGGCGGGGCATGAACCGCGCACGACTTCGTCGTCTACGCGGACGTCGTCGATCGCAACGGAAAATCCCTGTCGCACGCGGGGCATCGCCTGCACGCGCCGAACGGTGAAGAGTGCTGTGCCGAGCGCGTCGGCGCGACCTGCGGCGACCACACCGAGCCGTTCAAGCTCCAGATCTGCCGTCACGCCGCCGGTGAGCCGATGTTCGATCTGTCGGTGCCCATCCGCGCCTGCGACACGCACTGGGGCGGATTTCGGATCGGCTACCGGGCGCATGCCGTGTCGAGCTGAGCGGCCGGACGCAACTGCGATCATCCCTGCCGGCGCAGCCACGGCGCGCGCCCGCTGCGGCGCCGCTCACCGATAGAGCGCCACGGCGTCGACACGGCGGTTGATGTCGGCGAGGACCTCGCGATAACCGGGGCCGTCGACGCCACCATAGCGACGGTTGAATTCCGCTTCGCTCATGTGTTCGCGCAGACCTTTCGGCTCCGGCATCCAGTCCGTATCCGCGAGCGCGGCGAGCGCACGCGGCTGCAGCGCGCGCGCCATCACCCGGGATTCGGTGGCGAGCTTGCCGAAACGCGTCCCGGCTTGGTCGGCCATCAGGTCGATGAAGCTGAAGCCGGAACCGCTGCGCGAGTCGTCCAGTTCCTTGAACAGCCCGACGGTCTGCGCGACCGCCTGCCCACCCGTCGCGGCCAGCGCGGCGGAATTGACGAAGTGCTTCGCGAGATCGACGCGGCCATGCAGACGTACGCTGCGGCGCGTGGCCGCCGGCCAGTCCGCGGCCGCGGGCACCAGCGCCGCGAGCGACCGCCCGCTGACATAGCTCGACAGCACCACCAGCAGCGCGCGATTGTCGGCCTGCGGATCGCCGGCCGACGCGCGCGAGGCTGCACGTTCGAACAGTGGCGCGAGCAAGCGCGGCAATGGCAGCGGACCCTCGCCCTGTGCCGTCACGCTGGTCAGCACGTCGTGAAATTCATGCAGACGCGCGGCATCCGCCGCCGGCACGAGCTGCTTGCGCACGGCATCGGCGATCGCCGTGTGCCATTGATAGTGCACGACGATGCCGTCCGCGGCGAATTCGACGCCGTGGAGCATCGAACCCGGATCGTCGAGTCCGACGCTGAGATAGGCGAGGTGCAGCGCTGCGGCCAGCAGTGGATTGACGAACAGGCTGGGCACGCCGACACGGCCGACGCGCAGGCTCTCGACGAGCGGCATCGCGCCCGTCTCGCTGAGCCCGACCTCGATGTTGACATAGCGACCGAGCGGATTCGCGGGCAGTTGAGCCGTGATCGCAGCGTCGAGCAGGTGTTCGCCGACACGCACGCGCGACGCGCCGCCGCCGAGCTGACCCAGCACGTAGTTCAGGACGAGTTCGAGTTCGTCGGCCGAAAGCTTCAGCGCGCGCACGTCGCCATCACGCAGGCGGCGCGGATCGTGTTCGGCGAGCAGCGCACGGGCGCGCGCGATCTGCGGCGGCTTGAGCCGTGCACTCGCCTCGACGCGCGGGGCGTCGTCGACCAGCGCGAACGGCAAGGCCAGGACAGCGGCGATGAAGCCCACGCAGGCGAGCAGCACCAACCAGCCGAAAAGACGAAGCAAGGCCCGCGACTCCTGAAGTTCCGCGCCATCGTACGGGACTCCGCGCGTGCGATCATCCCGCAGACGGGCGGAACCGCCGGCGCGACGAGGTGGTCAATGTCGGGACACGGGTGTCGGCGGCTGTCACCGGCAGCGGCCGCAAGACGAACCGGCGAGCGCGACTTCGAGGAGAACCGGCCATGAAACGACGACCCGACGACCGCGGCTACGAACATCCCGTCCCGAGCGAGATCACGCCCCGCGGGATCCACCTCGCACGCCGGCGGCTGCTGCAGTCACTCGCCTTCGGCATGGCGGGCGGCGGCATCGCGGTGTGGGCCCGCGCGATGCCGTCGGCGGCCATCACGGCGCTGCAGCCGGTGCCGTCACCGGTACCGGGTGCGCGTGCGACGGACGCCTTGACCGCCGCGGACGAGGCGATGCACTACAACAACTTTTACGAGTTCGGGTTCGAGAAGTCGGACCCCGCCGATTACGCGCACGCGATGAAGACGCGGCCATGGCACGTCACCGTCGACGGGCTGGTCGCGCAGCCACGCACCTTCGACCTCGACGATCTGCGCGGGCTCGCGACGCTCGAGGAACGCACGTACCGGCTGCGCTGCGTCGAGGGCTGGTCGATGGTGATCCCGTGGATCGGCTACTCGCTCGAGCGGCTGTTGCGCGAGGTCGAGCCGCTCGGCAGCGCGAAATACGTCGAATTCACCAGCCTCGCCGATCCGGCCTCGATGCCGAACCTGCGTTCGTCCGTGATCGACTGGCCCTATCGCGAAGGGTTGCGGCTCGACGAAGCGCGCCACCCGCTGACGCTGCTCGCGTTCGGCATGTATGGCGAGGTGCTGCCGAATCAGAACGGCGCGCCACTGCGCCTCGTCGTGCCATGGAAATACGGCTTCAAGAGCGCGAAATCGCTCGTGCGCATCCGCTTCGTCGAACAGCGGCCGGTGACGGCCTGGGAAAAGACCGCGCCGCGCGAATACGGCTTCTACGCGAACGTCAATCCCGACGTCGATCACCCGCGCTGGAGCCAGGCGACCGAACGCCGCCTCGGCGACGGCAGCGGACTGTTCGCGCGGCGTCGGCCGACGCAGTTGTTCAATGGCTATGCGGACCAGGTCGCCGGGCTGTATGCCGGCATGGATCTCGCGAAGTTCTACTGATGAAGCGCCTGGCGTGGATACTTGGGCAGACGCGGATCGTGAAGCCGATCGTCTTCGCGCTGTGCCTCGTGCCGTTCGCGTGGCTCGTCGTCGGCGCGGTGACCGACGGGCTCGGCGCGAACCCGGCGGAGACTCTGATCCGCAGCGCCGGTGACTGGACGCTGCGCCTGCTCTGCGCGTGTCTCGCGCTGACCCCGTTGCGCGTAGCGACCGGCATCACGGCGTTCGTCCGCTACCGGCGGATGCTCGGTCTGTTCGCCTTCGCCTACGCCGTCCTGCACCTGTTGTGCTACGCGGTGTTCGACCAGGGTCTCGTCGTCGCCGACATCGCGCGTGACATCGCGAAACGCCCGTTCATCCTCGTCGGCTTCGCTGCGTTCGTGGCGCTCGTGCCGCTCGCCGCGACCTCGACGACGCGGGCGCTGCGTCGACTCGGCCCGCACCGCTGGCAGGCGCTGCACCGGCTCGTCTATCCGATCGCGTTGCTCGGCCTGCTGCATCTGTTCTGGATGCGCAGTGGCAAGCATGATTACGAGGACGTGTGGATCTACGCCGCGGTGCTTGCTCTGCTCCTCGGCTGGCGGCTGCGCCGCAGCCTGCGTCGCGTCCGCGTGCGGGCCGTCACAGAAGCGGCGTGAGGCAGCGGCGTGGGATGAGCGCAGCGAATTCGAGGGGGGCGGTGGCGCCTGATATGCCGTTCAATACAGCCACGGAGGGCGCGCAGGACACGGAGAAGAAGAGAATGCAGGTTGCCGTAAGAGCAGCTTGGACGCCGGCGTAGACGGCAGGCGTGAATTGTGGCGGGCATGGCCCGCTCCATTTCTTTCTCCGTGTCCTCCGTGGCTGGATTCAACCGGCACATGAATCGGCACTGAGCTCCGGAAGAAGCGCAGCCGAAGCGGGGCGACGAAGAAGATTCGTCTCAGACCAGCGTGTGATAAACCTTCTGCACGTCGTCGTCCTGTTCGAGCTTGTCGACGAGTTCCAGCACGTCGTTGGCGTCGGCCTCGGGCAGTTCGGTCGGGGTGATGCAGATGTATTCACTCTCGGCGGAAATCACCGCGACGCCGCGATCCTCGAGCGCCTTCTGCATCTGGCCGAAATGCGGGAAGTCGCAACGCGCGAGGATCTGCGCTTCGCCTTTCTCGCCGGTGCTCTCGCCCATCTCCTCGAGGCCGTGATCGATGAGGTAGAGCTCGAGATCGTCCTGATCGATGCCGTCCGGGTTGATGCGGAACACGCCCATGCGCTTGAACATGAAATTGACGCTGCCGCTGATCCCGAGATTGCCGCCGTGCTTGTTGAAGGCGCTGCGCACGCTGGCGACGGTGCGCGTCGGGTTGTCGGTCGCCGTCTCGACGAGCAGCGCGACGCCGTGCGGCGCATAACCTTCGTAGACGACCGTCTCGTAGTTCGCCGCGTCCTTGCCGAGCGCACGCTTGATCGCGGCCTCGATCTTGTCCTTCGGCATGTTGACCGCACGCGCGTTGTGGATCACTCGCCGCAGCGCCGGATTGTTCGCCGGATCGCCGCCGCCGGCGCGCACCGCAATCGCGATGTCCTTGCCGATGCGCGTGAACTGCTTGGCCATGCGATCCCAGCGCGCGAACATCGTGTGCTTGCGGGTTTCGAATATGCGTCCCATGGTGCTGACTCGACTGGAGTGGAAAGAGGCTGGCGGCCGGCGCCATTCTAACAGGCGGCCGCGGCCGGCCGCGCAGGGCGGCGTGATTTATGATGCCCGCCTCCGCTCCCCGGACGCGCCCGATGCACGATCCCGCCCGCCGCCACCCGCGCCTGCTGCTCGCCCCGATGGAAGGGCTGCTCGACGCGCGCCTGCGCGCGGTACTGACCGGCGTCGCGGCATACGACTGGTGCGTGACGGAGTTCGTGCGCGTGACGCAGGAGGTACTGCCAAGGCGCAGTTTCCTGCGGCTGGCGCCGGAACTCGCGACGGACTCGCGCACCGCCAGCGGCGTGCCGGTACGCGTGCAGCTTCTCGGTTCCGATCCCGAGCGCATGGCGGCCAACGCGGCGCGCCTGCTCGCGCTCGCCCCGGCCGGCGTCGATCTCAATTTCGGCTGTCCTGCGCCGCAGGTGAACCGCCACCGCGGCGGCGCGGTGCTGCTCGACGAGCCTGAACTGATCTACGCGGTGACGGCGGCGGTCGGCGACGCAGTCCGTGGCCGCACGCGCTTCAGCGCGAAGATGCGTCTCGGCGTGCGCGATCCATCACGCGCGATCGAGGCGGCGCAGGCGATCGAGGCCGGCGGCGCCGAATTGATCGTCGTCCACGCGCGCACGCGGGATCAGCGTTACCGCCCGCCCGCGCATTGGACATGGATTGCGCGGATCGCCGAGGCCGTGACGATCCCCGTCGTCGCCAACGGCGAAATCTGGACCGTCGAGGATTACCTGCGCTGTCGCGCCGAGAGCGGCCGCGGCGACGTGATGCTCGGTCGCGGCGCCGTCGCCGATCCGTTTCTCGTCGAGCGCATCCGCGCGCGGCTCGACGGCACACCGGCGCGCACGTACGCCGACGATTGGCCGCGGCTCGTGCCGATGCTCGACGCTTACTGGCGACACGTGACGCGTGAACTCGCGCCCCGGCATGCGCCGGGCCGGCTCAAGCAGTGGCTGCACCTGCTGCAGCAGCATTACCCGCAGGCGGCGCGTCTGTTCGAAGACGTGCGTGAACTGCGCGACCCTGGCGCGATCGGCGCCTGCCTCGCAAACCGGTGACAGCTCTTCTTGTATGAGCGCCGGCAGGCACGATAAGCACCGGCGCGAACACACACGCCCAATCGCGGCTGCCGCCGCTCCTGCATTGGAAACCTTGGTTCTCGGTGGCAAGACCTGATCGGTTCAACCCTGTGCACGCAGCGCCGGTGATGCACGGCTGACGAAGGAAGCCCGACCTGCGATCGTCAGCCCTGCGGGGATTGCGTCACGCTGCGGCCGAACGTTCCTGCGTCAGCCCAGCCGCATGCTCAGCCACGCAGCGGCGCGACGAGTGCTTCGGGCTGGTCTTCCTTGCGTTTGTAGATATGCGCCGTGCAGCCGCCGTCGGCGCGCGCCGCGTTCTCGAACAGCCAGTGCACGCGGCCGTACCATTTCAGGGTCGCGACGCCGTTCCACACCGGACAATGGCTGCAATAGACCGGCAGGCGCGGCTGGCCGAAGGTCAGCGGCCCTTTCTTCTCGACGAACGGCAGCGCATCCGCTCCTTCGTAAGCACCCATCGTGCGCAGGCGGCCGCCGCTGCCGCAGAGCGTCTGGTGCAGCGTGAAACGCGCCGCGTCCTCGGTCACGGTGACGTCACCCATGTGCAGCTTCAGCAGGAACGCCGAGACCTGCGCGAACTCGGCCGCCGGCATCTCCTCCCATTTGTCGAAACCGGCCTTCTGTCCTTCGGCCGTTTCCATCTGGAAGCGCAGCAGGCCGTCGTCACGGCCGTGCTTCAACGCGAACGCCATGCTGTCGGCCATGAAGCGCACGAAGCGATCATGCAACGGCAGGTACAACGCATGCTGTTTGATGTCGATCATCGCGAGCGCGGCCTCACCGTCACCGCGGCGGATCGCCGCGAGCGTCGACTGCGCGTTCATGCCGTGTGCGCGATCGAAATCGGCCTCACCGGCGGCGAGCGCGGCGACGACGAGCGCAGTCGCCTCGGCGGCCGACAGCGTGGCGGGGATCGGTTGCGCGACGCCCTGCCAGGCGGCGGCGTAGAGATGGTTCAGATCGACGGCGAAGGCGCGGCAATGGGCGACGAGCGCGTCGTCGACGTGCCAGTCGCGGGCAAGGCCGGACAGCGCGCCGAGCATCACGCGGATCGTGATGCCGAGGCCGCGGTACATCAGGCTGTATTCCTTGGCGAGACTCTTCGCCATGCCGTCGCCATGCTCGACGAGGCTCGCGGCGCGCTCGAAATCGCCCTTGCGCAGGGCCTCGCGCAGCGTATCGCTGAGCCGCCGGCCCCATTGGTCCATTGCCACCTGCGTCATCGTCGCGCCCTCCGCCGTCAGTACGCTTCCTGGTGTTCGACCAGGTTCGACCAGAACTGCTCGTAGGGCCGATTGGCGAGTTCGATGATCGTGCCCCACGGATCCTGGCAATAGACCACCGCGTATTCCTTGTTCTTCCACAGCTTCCAGACCTTGCTCAGCACCTTGCCGCCGTTGGCGCCGATGCGCCCGGCGGTCGCCTCGAGGTCGACGGCCGTCAGACAGAAATGGAAGATGCCGCCACGCCAGTACTCGAAGGTGTTCGCCGGTACTTCGGTCTTCGGCTCGACGAACTGGAACAGTTCGATGCCGACGCCGTCGGCCGTCGTCAGGTGCGCCATTCTCACCGACTCGAAACGGCTGCCGAAGATGTCCTTCACGACATTGCCGAAATGGCTGCCATCGTTCGTCGCATCGACCGGCGGCACCAGCAGATAACAGCCCAGCACCTCGACGTACCAGCGCGCCGCGGCATCGATGTCCGGCACGCTGATCCCGATGTGGTTCATACGCATTGGTTGCACCATGATCCTGCCCCCCCGTGATTTCATCGGACTGTAACGCCGCCCCGCCGGGCTTGTCGAATCGGGGTGATCACCGGCGAAGGCGGCGCCGGACCGCCGCCCGGCGCGATCCGGTACGGTCCGGTCGACGAGGCTTCTATACTTCGGCGCAGCGAGGTGGTGAACGGCATGGACACGAACAAGCTCGACAAGGTGGTGGCCGACGCGCGACGTCAGCGCGAACTGCGCGAACAGGACTATCGCGAAAAGGCGCTGAAGCTCTATCCGTGGATCTGCGGTCGTTGCAGCCGTGAATTCACGCGCACGAACCTCCGCGAATTGACGGTGCATCACCGCAATCACGATCACGACTTCAACCCGGAGGACGGCAGCAACTGGGAGCTGTTGTGCCTGTACTGCCACGACAACGAGCACCAGCGCCTCGTCGACGCGGCGCGCGGCGCCGGATCGGCCCCCGGCGGGGGCGGAAGCACCGGCCGGGCGACCGGCAAGGCTTTCGCCGGACTCGCGGATCTGCTGAAGGGCAAACCCTGATCCGCCGTCACGGGGCATTCCGGCACAATGCAGGGGTGGACGGCTGGCATCTCTACGTGTTGCGCACGCGGCACGGCGCGCTCTACACCGGCATCACGACCGATGTCGCGCGGCGCTGCGCGCAGCACGCGGCCGGGCGCGGCGCGAAGGCACTGCGCGCACGCGGGCCGCTGACGCTCGTGCATGCGCTCGAACTCGCCACGCGCGGTGAGGCGCTGCGTGCCGAGCACGCGCTGAAACGCCTGTCGAAACCCGCGAAGGAGGCTTTGCTCGCATGCCGTCCCGAGGCCGACGCACTGCGCCGCGCCCTCGGTCTCTATCCCGCTGCGACGAACGCGCGCGATTGCGCCGCAACGCACGGAGTGCGGCGTACGCGGCGCCCGCGCACAGTGGCGTCGACATCCCCGAGCGAACGAGGTCCGACCATGCCTGCGAACCTTCTTCCCCGACCTGCCCTGCCCGCCGGGCTCGACCCCGAGGTCTGCTGGCAGGCCGTGCAGAGCCGCGACCGCGCGGCCGACGGACGCTTCGTCTACGCCGTGCGCAGCACCGGCGTCTATTGCCGGCCGTCGTGTCCATCGCGGCCGGCACGGCCCGAGAACGTCAGCTTTCATGCCGATCCAGCCGCCGCCCGCGCCGCGGGCTATCGCGCCTGCAAGCGCTGCAAGCCGGACACTTCGGCGAGCGAGGCGGCGCATCCCGGCGTGGTCCGTGCGTGCCGCGCGATCGAGGCGGCAGAGGAACTGCCCGATCTCGCGATGCTCGCCGCACTCGCCGGTTTGTCGCGCTTCCACTTCCACCGGCAGTTCAAGGCGGTGACCGGCGTGACGCCGAAAGCCTATGCGGCGGCGTGGCGCAGCCGCCGTGTCCGCGAGGCGTTGAGCGCCGGCGCACCGGTGACGGACGCGATCTACGCCGCCGGCTACAACTCGAACGCCCGCTTCTATCACGACGCGCCCGGCATCCTCGGCATGACGCCGAGCGCCTATCGCGCCGGCGGCAGCCGCGAGGAAATCCGCTTCGCGATCGGCGAATGCTCGCTCGGCGCGATCCTCGTCGCCGCCACGACGCGCGGGCTCTGCGCAATCCTGCTCGGCGACGACGCCGATGCACTCGCGCGTGATCTGCAGGACCGCTTCGCACACGCGACGCTGCGCGGCGACGACGAAGCGTTCGCGCAGACCGTCGCGCTCGTGATCGGCTTCGTCGAAGCGCCGCGCGTCGGTCTCGATCTGCCGCTCGACATCCGCGGCACGGCGTTCCAGCAACGCGTGTGGCAGGCGTTGCAGGCGATCCCGCCGGGTTCGACGGCGAGCTATGCCGACATCGCCGCGCGCATCGGGCAGCCGCGGGCGGTGCGTGCCGTCGCCCAGGCCTGCGGCGCGAACGCGCTCGCCGTCGCGATCCCCTGTCATCGCGTGGTGCGCAGCGACGGCGCGCTGTCGGGTTATCGCTGGGGCGTGCAACGCAAGCGCGCGCTGCTCGAGCGCGAGTATCTGCGATGACCGACGACCTCTTCGCGCATGACGACGACGCACCGTCGCCCGCCACCGTGCCGGCGCCGGGCGCCCCGTGCCGCATTCGCGACGAGGACTGGCTGCGGATCGGGCGCGATCTCGACGCGTGTGGCCACGCCGTCGTACCAGCGCTGCTGTCGCGGGAAGAATGCATGGCGCACGCGGCGCTGTATGCCGATCCCGCGCCGTTCCGCAGCCGCGTCGTGATGGCGCGCCACGGCTACGGGCGCGGCGAATATCGCTATTTCGCCTATCCGCTGCCGCCGCTGGTCGCCGCGCTGCGCGAGCAGCTCTACCCGCCGCTCGCAGAGATCGCGAACCGCTGGCAGGCGGCGCTGCATCAGGAAGCGCGGTTTCCCGCCGTGCATGCGGCGTTCCTCGCGCGCTGCCATGCCGGCGGCCAATG
>JADZCB010000099.1 GCA_020851775.1 Gammaproteobacteria bacterium | reverse complement strand
GTTGCCAGCGCGTCGGCCCGCATGCACGCGGCGTCGAGCACGGTGACCGACGCCAGCGCGTGCGTGATTGGGCGCCCGGTCGCCGGATCGATTTCGTGCGAATAGCGCCGGCCGTCGAACTCGAAATACTGTCGATAGTCACCGGACGTCGCGAGCGCGCTGTCACCGAGCGCGATAACGCTGGCCAGATCGGCGACGTCCGCCTCGGGCCGCGCCACGCCGACCTGCCACGGCGCACCGTCTGCGCGACGCCCGCGGCTGCGGATTTCACCACCGACTTCGACGAGAAAATCGCGATGCCCCGTCGCGAGCAGCCATTCGGCAACGCGGTCGACCGCATAACCCTTCGCGATCGCCGACAGGTCGACGTAGACATCGGGCCGCGACTTGCGCACGCGCGGCGGATCGGTTGCCAGTTGGAGCATTCGGAAGCCGACACGGGCGCGCGCCGCGGCGAGCGCGTCGGCCGCCGGCGGCGTGGACGGGCGGCGATCGGGCCCGAAACCCCACAGGTTCACGACCGGGCCGACCGTGACATCGAAAGCGCCGTCGGTGATCGCACTGATCGCGACGGCGGTCTGCAGCACCACGTGCAGGCCCGGGGACACGGGGACCCAGTCGGTGACGGGCAGGGCGTTGAAGCGGGACAGTTCCGAATCCGCCCGCCAGGTCGACATTGCCGCATCGATTTCGTCGAGCCGCGCCTGGATACCGGCCTGGAGTGCTGACACTGATTGCTGCGGCGCAGTAATATTGACTTGGTAGTGCGTACCCATCGTGTCGCCCCCGATTCGGGCGCTCGAAGGGCTGGCGCCCGCCACGCTCGCCGCCACGGCAAGGAACACGCCGATGATTACGCGTATTTCAATCAAAATTTGATGTTTCAATGGGTTAGACGCTCGCATTCCCGAGACGGGTGGAACGTGCAGGGGCTTCGTCGCGGCCTCATCCGGACAACGATGTGGTGATCGATCGATAACCGCGAAAGATCTGTGTCTGAAATTCGAACGGTTATTCTGTCACTATCTCGTCTGTAATTGACGTGAATCAAACAGCCGCGGTCGGAAGAGCCGTTAATGCTGGGGTGCGGCAAAATGTCGCACCTGACGGTAACAGACATGCGACCAGGAGGCGTGGATGGTCGCCCACTACGGACGAAGGAGCCCGTGCCATGCGCAAGAGCAATAACAGTCACATCGAGGGGGAGCTCGACCAGGAGCTCGACAAGAACCGGCGGCAGTTCCTGAATACCGCCGCCTTCGCCGGCCTCGCCGGTACGGGCATGGCCATGGGCATGGCCGCCTGCAGCGACGAACAGCCACCAGCGACGGCGGCCGCACCAGCCGAGTCTCCCGCGGCTGCTCCGGCGGCACCGGCCGCCGCCCCGGTCGCCGATGCCGCGGCCGCCGTGCACCTCAAGCCGGGCGAACTGGACACCTACTATGGCCTGTGGAGCGGTGGTCACACTGGCGACGTCCGTGTGCTGGGCATGCCGTCCGGTCGCGAGCTGCATCGTGTTCCGTGTTTCGTCCCGGACGCACTCGTCGGCTGGGGCATCACGAACGAATCGAAGGCCGTGATGGGCACGTTGCCGGATGGTCGCCTGGAATACACGATTGGCGATACCCATCACGTGCATGCGTCGTACAAGGATGGCAACTACGACGGCCGCTACGCCTGGGTCAACGACAAGATCAACAGCCGCCTCGCCCGTGTCCGGCTCGATTACTTCGTCTGCGACAAGATCACGCAGTTGCCGAACGTGCAGGGTTTTCACGGCATCTTCCCCGACAAGCGGGACCCGGTGGATCCGGCGATCAATTACACCACGCGTGTCTTCTGCGGTGCCGAGTTCCACATTCCGCAGCCGAACGACGGTCGCGATCTCGATGCAGCCGACAAATACCGTGCGCTGTTCTCGTGTGTCGACGCCGAAACCATGGAACTGCGCTGGCAGGTTCTGATCGACGGCAACTGCGATCTCGTCGCGACGTCGTTCGATGGCAAGCTCGCCGCCACGAACCAGTACAACACCGAGAACGGCACCCACTACGAAGACATGATGTCGGCGGAACGTGACGCCTGCCTGTTCTTCCACATCGCGCGCATCGAACAGGCGGTGAAGGACGGCAAGTTCACCAAGATTGGCGATTCGCCGGTGCCGGTCGTCGATGGCACGCTCGCCGCGAACGCCGATCCGAAAACCGCGCTCGTCACCCGCGTCAGCGTGCCGAAGAATCCTCACGGTGTGAACGCGACTCCCGATGGCAAGTACTTCATCTGCGCCGGCAAGCTGTCGCCGACTGCGTCGGTGATCGAACTCACCAGGGTGCTCGACTGGTTCGACGGCAAGCTCGACGACGTCGACAAGGCGATCGTCGCCGAAGTCGAACTCGGGCTCGGACCGCTGCATACCGCGTTCGACGGGCGTGGCAATGCCTACACGACGCTCTTCCTCGACAGCCAGGTCGTCAAGTGGAACGTCGACGACGCGATCCGTTTCCACGGCGGTGACAACACCGTGAAGTACGTCGTCGATCGCCTCGACGTGCATTACCAGCCGGGCCACATCAATGCATCGCAGTCCGAAACGATGGCCGCCGACGGCAAGTGGCTCGCGGTCGGCTGCAAGTTCTCGAAGGACCGCTATCTGCCGGTAGGCCCGCTGCACGCGGAAAACGAACAGCTCATCGACATCTCCGGCGAGAAGATGGTGCTGGTCGGTGACCACCCGGTACGTCCCGAGCCGCATGACTTCATCATCTTCAAGCGCGAACTGCTGCAACCGAAGCAGATTTACGCCCTCGAGGATTTCCCCGATGCGGTGAAGGACGTGGGCGCGGCGGGTGTGACCCGTGACGGCAACAAGGTGACGGTGCGCATCGCTTCGCAGGCGCCGGCCTTCACGCCGCGCGAGTTCTCGATCAAGCAGGGCGACGAGGTGACGCTGATCATGACCAACCTCGACAAGGTCGAGGATCTGACCCACGGCTTTGCAATCCCGAAGTACAACATCAACTTCATCTGCAACCCGCTGGAAACGAAGTCGGTGAGCTTCACGGCCGACAAGCCGGGCGTGTTCTGGGCGTATTGCACGCACTTCTGCCACGCCTTGCATCTCGAGATGCGCAGCCGCATTTTCGTGGAACCGGCCTGAGCCGGGAGGACGGACGGCCCACGCGCCGCCGGGTCGTTCGTCCTTTGACCATAACAAGCGCCCGGGCTGGAGCCCGGGACCGGCGGCGTTTTGGATTTGTGCGATGTATCCGAATTTCTCCGCTTGTCTGTCACGCGCAGGCGTGGCGTGTCTGCTCGTCATCCTGACCACGTTCGCCGCCGTGCGCTACGGTTCGGGCGTCGCCATGGCCGCCGGCACGGGCACTTACGAGGCGCTCCTGCCGGTCGAATTGTCGACCGATCCGGACCTGTGCGCTTACGTGCCCTGTCGGGATGTGCTGCCTGGCGCCGAGCGTTTTTCGCCGCGAATGGGCAAGCCCGCATACGTCGAAGCCTATCGCAACGTCGACG
>JADZCB010000098.1 GCA_020851775.1 Gammaproteobacteria bacterium | reverse complement strand
TGTTCGTCGAAACCGACGATCAGGCGATCGGCCACGAAAATCTGCGGGATCACGGCGAGACGGCTCGCCGCGTAGCGGGCCGCACCGGTCGCCGACCGTTCGATGTCGTATTCGCAGTATGCAACGCCGTTCGCGACCAGCCAGTTGCGCGCCTTGGCGCAGTAGCGACACCATCTGGCCGAGAGCATCGTCACCTGTGCGGCGACCGGTGGTGTTTCTTCGCTGCAGTAGACGGCCTCGGCCGGCGGATCGCGCCGCACTTCGCGAGCGACGACGATGGCGCACAGCGCGATGAACACCACCCAGGCCGTGTGGCGCGGCAGACGCGGCGCCCGTGGTGCGCGATCCGTCATCGCCGCCAGCGGTAACGCGCGAGATCGATGCGCCCGTCGAGACCGATCTGCACGCCTTCGAGCGCGAGCAGCTCGCGTTGACGTTCGCCGTCATCGTGCGGCCCGCGCGGGCTGACGCGGCCTTGCACGTTGATCACACGCTGCCAGGGGATTTTCGTGTCGGTCGGCAGCGCCGCGAGCGCATATCCGACCTGACGCGGGCCGGTCGGGCCCGGCAGGACGGCGTGTTCGGCGATCTGCTTGTACGTCGCGACGCGTCCGTGCGGAATGCGGCGCACGACGGCCCATACGCGCTGATTGCGGTTGGGTGTCGGTGGCGTGTCCGGTGCGGGGCGCTGGCGGCCGACGCGCTCCGTCGATGGCGGGCGTTGCGTGCGTTTCATCGCCGGCCGGCGTCGTTCAACCCGGATGCTGGCGCAGAAAGCCGAGCAGGGCGGCGTTGAACGCATCCGGCGCTTCGACGTTGAAGAGATGCTGTGTCGCCGGGATCACGGTCAACTGCGAGCCGACGATGCGTTCGTGCAGCAGTTCGGCCGCGCTGACCGGGGTCGACGGATCGTCGGCGCCGACCAGCACGGCGGTCGGCAACGTGATCGTGCGGATGCTCTCGCGCTGATCCATGTCGCGGATCGCCGCGCAACACGCGACGTAGCCCGCGACGGGCGTCGTCAGGATGCCGTCACGGATGCGGGCGATGGCGTCCGGGATCTGCCGTTGCGCGGCGGGCGTGAACCAGCGCGCGATCGTCGCATCGACGACGGCCGCCATGCCGCCCCTGGTCACCGCGTCGATCCGTTGCGCCCACAGATCCGGCGGTCCCATGTAGGCGGCGGTCGCACACAGCGTCAGCGAATGAAGCCGCGCCGCATGCTGCGTGCCCAGCCATTGCCCGGTCATGCCGCCGAGCGAGAGCCCGCAGAAATGCACGCGTTCGAGTTCGAGATGATCGAGCAGCGCGAGCGCATCGGCGGCGAGATCGGCGAGAGTGGTCGGGCCGGTCGCGACGCTCGATGCGCCGTGACCGCGCGCATCGTAACGCAGGACCCGGAATCCCGCTGCGCACAACGCCGGGACCTGGCAGTCCCACATCGCGAGGTTCGACGACAGCGAGTTGCACAGCATCACGACAGGCGCCCCGCCGGGGCCGTCGCAACGATATTCGAGTGCGACATGCGGACGTGTCAGGCGTGGCATCGACGGATCCTCGATGGCCGCCGGCGCGGCGCAGTGCCGCGCCGGGAGCTCGTTCAGCGGTTCTTCAACAGATCACGGATTTCCGTCAGCAGGACTTCGGTCGCCGGCGGGGGCGGCGGTGTCGCCGGCGCCGCTTCTTCCTTGCGCTTGAGCGAGTTCATCAGCTTCACGAGCATGAAGATGGCGAAGGCGATGATCATGAAATCGACGCAAGTCTGGACGAAGGTGCCGTAGTTCAGCGTCACGGCAGGCGTTTCCCCGACCGCCTCTTTCAGCACGACTTTCAGATCGGTGAAATCTACTCCGCCCATCAGCAGGCCGATCGGCGGCATGATGACGTCGGCGACGACCGAAGACACGATCTTGCCGAACGCAGCACCGATGACGACGCCGACCGCAAGGTCGACGACACTGCCGCGCATCGCGAATTCCTTGAACTCCTGAACCATACCCATGCGTGTTCTCCCTAAGCGTAGAATTTCTCGTGCCGGCGCCCGCGCGCCTCTTGTGTGCGCTGACGTGACGTCCGCCCCTCACCGCAATGGTGTGAGCGCATCACAGCACACGGATCGGCACGGCGCAATTGACAGGGCCGACTCTCCCGCGGTGTGCCCGAAGTACCCGAAGCCCTTCGGCATCTGCGGTTTCCGCGCTCAGCGCAGGTGCGCGTACTGCCCGTCCCAGTCGCGATGATTGAACACCTGACCTTCGTCGCGCACGCGCGCGACCGCGGCCAGATCGAGATCCGCATACACCCACTGCGGCTGGTTCAGTTTGCCGACGGCGAGCACGCCGTTCGCCGGGAAGCCGCGATCGACGGGCGTGTAGACCGCCGCGACGCCGACATTGGTATCGACGGCCTCGGACCAGGCGCAATCGCCGACGGTCGGTGACTGGACGACGTAGCACTGGTTTTCGAGCGCGCGCGCCTGGCACCCGATCTTCACGCGATGGAATCCGGCCAGCGTGTCCGTGCAGCTCGGCACGAGCAGGATCCCGGCGCCTTCCTCGATCTGATGGCGCGCGAACAGCGGAAACTCGCAGTCGTAGCAGACGTTGATGGCGACTCTGCCGAACTCGGTCACGAATACCTTCAGCCCCCGGCCGCCGGAAACGTGCCACTGCTCGTTCTCGAAGCGCGTCATCTGCAGCTTTTCCTGGAAGTCGCAATGGCCGTTCGGCCAGAAGAAGTACGCGCGGTTGTAATAGCGCCCATCCTCGGCGACCGGATAGGAGCCGGCGCAGATGTGAACCTGATGTGTGTGCGCGAGCTCGCGGAACAGGGCGAGAAAATCGGCGAGCGTGCGTTGCAGTTGTGCGAGCTGCAGTGGCAACGACTTGTAGACGTCCTCACCGAAAATCGACGTGATCTCGATGCTGAAATATTCGGGAAAGACGAGCAGCTTCGCGCCCTCGCGTGTAGCACTCTCGACCCACTGCGTCACCTTGTCGCGAAACTCGCCCCAGCGCGCGAGGAATCCGATCGGATACTGCGCGGCGGCGATCTTCAGCAGGGCGGTGTCGTTCACAGCGGCTTCTCCCAGAACACCATGCGTTTCGGACTCGCCGCGTGCTCGTCGAGGTCCTGCCAGTCGAACGTGGTCACGAGATCGGGGCGCTGCACGTAACCAAAGCGCTGCCACACGGCGTCGAGTGGCACGTAACCGGGAGGACGGCGCGGGTGATTGGGTGCACGCTCGACCGCGCACAGCACCATGCGATCGAAGCGGCCCAATGCGCGCGCATGCGCTTCGCGGGCAGCGAAGAACCGCTTGTAGAGCCCGCGCCCACGCCAGGCCGGCAGCAACACCGATTCGCCACAGTAGAAAATACGGGCTGGATCGAGACCCGCCGCAACGAAGGGGTGCTTGAACGCGGCGGTCTCGGCGGCGAGCGGCAGACCGGTCGATGCCCCGACCACGCGGCCGTCGTCCAGCGCCAGCACGACGATGCTCTCGGCGCAGTCGAGGTAGACCTGCAGATACGCTTCCTCGTACCCCGGCGTGCCGTCGTAGAGATACGGAAACTCGCGGAAGACGGCGATGCGCAGTCGCGCGAGATCCGGGAGGTAATCGCGCAGCGCCGGCACAGCGCCGGTCAGGATCCGCAGATCGATCTCCTCCGCCATCGTCTCAACCGCCGACCTGCGCGATCCAGTCCGGCAGATTGTAGTAGTTGGTCACGCGCGCCACTTTGCCGTCCCTGACGTCGAAGAACGCGCCGGCCGGCAAACGATAACGCTGGCCTTGCGCCTGCGGCAGGCCTTCGTCGGTCGCGAGGTATTCGCCGAGCACGATGAATTCCGCCGCAGCGCGATCGCCGGCGTCGTTCGCCATGACCTGCAAGTCGACGAGCTGCTCCCGATAGCAGCGGTTCATGTGCTGCATGAACGTCGCGAACGCGTCCTTGCCGACGTCGCGCCTGCCCTGGTTGATGTCGTGCGCGACGTCGTCGGTCAGCAGGGCGAGGAACGCCGGCATGTCGCCGGCATTGAAAGCCGCGTAGTAGCGGCGGATGAGATCGATGGTCTGTTCACGCATGGGAGTCCTCGTGATGTCGCGTCGGGCGGCGCGTGCAATGGGCGCATCATAGCGCAGGCTGTCGCCGGGCTTGCCGCGTTCCGACGCTTGTTTTCCAATAGGCCATGGCCCCTCCTCGAATCGAGAGCTGGCTGACGATCGCCGCGCTGGCATTGATCGTCGCCGGCTGCATGCTCGTGCTCGCCCCCTTCCTGTCGGCGCTCTTGTGGGCGGTGATCGTCACGTTCTCCACCTGGGGTGCGTACACGCGGGTGCGCGGTGCGCTCGGTGGACGGCCGACGCTCGCGGCGCTGGTGATGACGCTGACGCTCGCCACCGTCCTCGTCGTGCCCCTCGCGGTCGTCACTCTCAAGCTCGGCGACAACGCACGCAACCTCGCGCGCGCCGTCACCGAACTCGTGCAGGGCGGTGTGCCCGCACCACCGGTATGGGTCGACGAGCTGCCGTTCGTCGGTGAACGCCTCGACGCCTACTGGCGGGAGCTGCATGCCGACAGCATAGATGCGAACGAAGCGAACCGGGTCGTCGACTGGATCGAGGGACAGGCGGCGCCGCTGACGAAGTGGCTGCTCCAGCGCGGACTCGCCTTCGGCCAGGCGCTGCTACAGCTCACGCTCGTCGTGCTGACCGCGTTCTATCTCTATCGCGATGGTCTCAGCGTCGCGGCACGCTTCAGCGCCGGCATGGAGAAAATCGCCGGCCAGCGCGCGCATGCGCTGATCGACCTCGCGGGCCGCACGGTGAAGGGGGTCGTCTATGGCATTCTCGGCACGGCATTCGCGCAGGGCACGGTCGCGGCGCTCGGTTTCGCCATCGCCGGGGTGCCGGGCGCGCTGCTGCTCGGTGTGATCACCTGTGTGTTCTCGATCGTGCCGGCGGGTCCGCCGCTCGTGTGGGTGCCCGCGACGCTGTGGCTGGTCACGCAAGGAGAGATCGGCTGGTCCGTGTTCATGCTGGTGTGGGGCACGGTCGTCATCAGCGGGATCGACAACGTCGTCAAGCCATGGCTGATCAGCCAGGGAGCAGCGCTGCCGTTTCTGCTGGTCCTGCTCGGCGTGGTCGGCGGCTTGCTGGCGTTTGGTTTCATCGGTCTCTTCCTCGGTCCGACTTTGCTCGCCGTCGGTTATGCGATGCTGCGCGAATGGACCCGCGGCAGTGGCAGACCACCGCCAGTGACGCACGCGACTCCGACGCCGCCGCTGTGAGCGCGCAACGACACGTCGACTGCTCGATAAAAGCGACCCCTCGGGATCGATTATCCGGATGGTCGGTGGCGTCCTGCTCCGTACCATGGGCATACCAGTGACGGACGGTGGCAGACGCCGCCTCTCTTGCGGCGTCACCGACGACCGTCATGGCCAAGGACCGTTGTCCCGCCCCCC
>JADZCB010000097.1 GCA_020851775.1 Gammaproteobacteria bacterium | reverse complement strand
TGGTGCGCTGCTGGGAAATGGCGTTGAAGGAACGTGGCCTGCTCGCGGCGCAGATCCTGCTCACCCATGAGGACATCGCGAACCGCGAGCGCTACCTCAATTCGCGCAGCACGCTGCTGACGTTGTTGCAGTTCGGGGTCGTGCCGGTCATCAACGAGAACGACACCGTCGCGACCGAGGAAATCAAACTCGGCGACAACGATACGCTGGCGGGCCTCGTCAGCAATCTGGTCGATGCCGATCTGCTCGTGATCCTGACCGACCAGGACGGCCTGATGACGGCCGACCCGCGCCACGATCCGCATGCCACCTTGATCGGCACCGCGCAGGCAGAGGACGCGACACTGCTCCAGATCGCCGGTGACGGCGGTGCATGGGGGCGCGGTGGCATGCGGACGAAAGTCACTGCGGCGCGGCTTGCCGCGCGCTCCGCGACTTCGACCATCATCGTTGGCGGCCGCCGCCCAGGCGTCCTGCTCGATCTCGCCGCAGCGCGTGGGGTCGGCACATTGTTGACCGCACCGGCGACCCGGCTCGCGGCACGCAAGCTGTGGCTGGCCGGCACGCTGCATGTGCGTGGCCGATTGACGCTGGATGCCGGCGCCTGTCGCGTGCTGCGCGAGCAGGGCAAAAGCCTGCTGCCGGTCGGCGTCACGGCGGTGGACGGCGAATTCGAACGCGGCGAACTCGTGTCCTGCGTCGACGAGGCGGGGCGTGAAATCGCACGCGGTCTTGTCAACTATGCCGCGCGTGAGGCGCAGGCCATCAAGGGCTTGCCATCGTCACGGCTTGAGGAGGCACTCGGCTATCTGCGCGAGCCCGAACTGATACACCGCGACAATCTGGCGCTGGTATAGGACGCGATTCGCTGCACACCACCGCCCGGTGCGCCCTGCGCATCCGGGCTGGACAGGCAGGGCGAGGTCAGGCTGTCGCCATTCCTTTGATTCGGGCGTTCAGCCGTGCCTTGTGGCGGTCTGCCTTGTTCCGGTGTACCAGGTCCGTTTTCACCATCTTGTCGATGATCGGCACGGCCTGCGCATAGGCCATGCGGGCGGCGCCTTGATCACCGGCCTGGATGGCCTTCAGAACCTGTCTGATGCGGGTACGCAGCAGCGAACGGCGGCTGGCGTTGTGGGCACGATGCTTCTGCGCCTGGCGGGCACGCTTGCGGGCTTGGGCAGTGTTGGCCAAGGGTAGGCTCCGGTCGAGCTGGTGAAAGACGGCGAAATATGCCGTCGTGGTCCGATGCTGTCAATCGGATCGGCTGGATTTTCGCACGAAGGCACCGCTACGGCGCCGTGCACCGGGATCCCGAATCGTCGGGCGGAGCCGTCCGCGCGCAGCGGCCGTCGTGCCGCAAGCACCCTATAATGCCGCGCCCGTCGGCGATTCCGGCGAACCTTCAACTCCGGATCTGCGAGCCGCGCCTGAACCGCCCGATGACTGCCAGAAATCTCCTACGTTCCACCGCGCTGGTCGGCCAGATGACCCTGATCTCGCGGGTGCTGGGGCTCGTGCGCGACGCTGCGATCGCCGCCATGTTTGGCGCATCGGCCGCGACGGACGCGTTCTTCGTCGCCTTCAAGATTCCGAACCTGTTCCGACGCCTGTTCGCCGAAGGCGCGTTCTCGCAGGCTTTCGTGCCGGTGCTCGCAAGCCACAAGACGCAGGAGTCGACCGCCGAAGTGAGGCGCCTCGTCGACGCGGTGTTCAGTGCGCTCGCTGGTGTACTGCTCGCGATCACAGCCGTGTTCGTCGTCGCCGCGCCGCTGTTCATCACGCTGTTCGCCCCCGGCTTCGTCGGTGATGCCACGCGTTTCGATCTCAGCGTGTCGCTGCTGCGGCTGACTTCACCGTATCTGCTGTTCATCGCGCTGACGGCGCTCGTCAGCGGTGTGCTCAACACCTACGGGCGTTTCGCCCTGCCGGCGCTGACGCCGGCCCTGCTCAACGTGTCGTTCATTGCCTGTACGATCTGGCTCGCACCGCGGCTCGACGATCCGGTGTTCGCGCTCGCCGTGGCCGTCGGTATCGGTGGCGCGCTGCAGCTCGGTTTCCAACTCGTCGGGGCATGGCGGATCGGCATGCTGCCCCGGCCGACGCTGCGGCTGCGCCATCCGGGCGTCAAGCGCATCCTGGTGCTGATGGGGCCGGCCGTGTTCGGCGTGTCGGTCGCGCAGATCAATTTCCTCGTCGACACTTTCGTCGCGTCGTTTCTCCAGCAAGGCAGCATCTCGTGGTTGTACTACGCGGATCGCCTGATGGAATTCCCGCTCGGGATTTTCGGCATCGCCCTCGGCACCGTGATCCTCCCGCATCTTGCCGAACACCACGCACGCAACGAGCGCGACGGCTTCAGCGACACGCTCGACTGGGCAATGCGGCTCGTTTTGTTGCTGACGCTGCCGTCGGCCGTCGGGCTCGCGGTGCTGGCCGGACCGATTCTCTCGACGCTGTTCGAATATGGCGAGTTCACCGCGCGCGACGTCACCCTGAGCGCCTACGCGCTGATGACTTACGCGGCAGGGCTGACCGGCTTCATCATGGTCAAGGTGCTCGCACCCGGCTACTACGCGCGTCAGGACACCCGCACCCCGGTGAAGATCGGAGTGATCGCCATGTTGACCAATGCCGCGCTGTGCGGCTTGCTGGCGTGGCCACTCGCGCATGCCGGGCTCGCCCTCGCGACGTCGATCGCGGCTTTCGTCAACGCGACCCTGCTGCTGCGTGGACTGCTGCGCTCGGGCATCTACCGGCCGCGTTCGGGCTGGTTCGGCTTTGCGTTGCGCATCGTGTTCGCCTGTACGCTGATGGGCGCAGTTCTGTGGTGGTTTGTCGACGATCAGGCGGTGTGGTCGATTCGTACGCTGAGCGAACGCGCGCTGCATCTCACGGCGCTCGTACTCGCGGGTGTTGCGATCTACGTCTGTGCGTTGTGGCTCGGTGGCGTCCGTCCGTCGCATTTGGCCCAACCGCGTGCATCGCTATAATGCCGCGGCACCAAGCAGAACGGCCGGCATCGTCGATGGATATCATCAGGGGTGAACACAACATCAGATCGCGACATCGCAGGTGCGTCGCGACAATCGGCAATTTCGACGGTGTCCATCGCGGGCATCAGGCCGTGCTCGCGGCCCTGCTGGACAAGGCACGCGCCAGCGGCGCGCCGGCGACCGTCGTACTGTTCGAACCGCAACCGGCCGAATATTTCGCACGTGCCGCGCCGCCGCCACGACTGACACGCCTGCGCGAGAAGGCCGAACTGCTCGCCGGACTCGGCATCGATCAATTGCTCGTCTTGCACTTCGACCAGGCGCTGGCCTCGCGGCCGGCCGACGAATTCGTGCGCCGCTGTCTGATCGACGGGCTCGCCATCCGCGGACTCATCGTCGGCGACGATTTCAAATTCGGGAGCCATCGCAGCGGCGACTTCCGGTTGCTCCAGCGCTTCGCCGAGACGCACGGCTTCTCGATCGATCGTGCCGAATCCTTCATCGAGGCTGGCGAGCGCGTCAGCAGCACGGCCATCCGGGGACTGTTGCGCGAGGGACGGCTCGCCGAGGTGGTGCCGCTGCTCGGTCGACGATATTTCATGTCCGGGCGGGTCGTGCACGGGCAGAAGAAGGGCCGCGAAATGGGCTTTGCGACGGCGAACATCGACCTGCACCGGCTGGTGAGCCCCCTGCACGGAATCTTTGCCGCCCGGGTGCGCGGCATCGACGACACGGCGCTGCCGGCTATCGCGTACATCGGTTCACGACCGATCGTCAACGGGACGCGCGCGGTGCTCGAAGTGCATCTGTTCGATTTTCAACGTGATCTCTACGGCTGTTACCTCGACGTCGATTTCGTCGCGAAGATCCGCGACGACCTGCCGTTCACCGATTTCGAAGCGCTGGGCCGGCAAATCGCGCGTGATTGCGACGAGGCGCGACGCCTGCTCGCCGTCGCCTGAACCGACGATGGCACTGCGAACCTGGCCCTGGCTGCTGCTGGCAGTGTGCATCGTCACGCTGGACCAGGTGAGCAAGCTTGCCGTCGTCGCCAGTCTGGAATACGGGGTGCAGAACCCCGTCGTCCCGGGTTTCAACCTGACGCTGCTCCACAATACCGGCGCGGCTTTCAGCATGTTGGCCGACGGCGCCGGCTGGCAACGTTGGCTGTTCATCGCGATTGCGATCGGTGTGTCGGCCTGGATTTACACGATGCTGACACGCATGCCCGCGAGTGCGCGCTGGATGCCGCTCGCCTTCACACTGGTGCTCGGTGGCGCACTCGGCAACTGCTGGGACCGCGTGATGCTCGGTTATGTCGTCGACTTCGTACAACTCTGCTGGCGCACGCGCTGTTTCCCTGCGTTCAACGTCGCCGACTCCGCTATAACCGCAGGCGCAGTCATGATTATTCTCGACATGCTGCGGCCCGCGCCCGAGTCCGGATCCGGTACGCGGGCCTGACGTGGTCAGCGCGGCCTGCGTATAATCGCGGGCCATCCAGCCGTCGCGAGCGTTCTCAATGGAAATCCATTTGGCCAATCCCCGCGGTTTCTGCGCCGGCGTCGACCGTGCCATCGGCATCGTCGAACGCGCACTCGAACTGTTCGGCGCGCCGGTCTACGTGCGTCACGAGGTCGTGCACAACAAGTACGTCGTCGACGGTCTGCGCCAGAAGGGGGCGATTTTCGTCGACGAGCTGCACGAGGTGCCGGACGACGCGACTGTCATCTTCAGCGCGCACGGCGTCGCCAAGGCAGTGCGTCAGGAAGCAGCCCGCCGCAAGCTGCGCGTGTTCGATGCGATCTGCCCGCTGGTGACGAAGGTGCACATGGAAGTCGGTCGCTACCAGCAGGAAGGGCGCGAGTGCATCCTGATTGGGCATGCCGGCCACCCGGAAGTCGAAGGGACGCTTGGCCAGTACACTGCGCGCAAGGGGCGCGGCGGCATGTACCTCGTCGAGTCGGTCGAGGACGTGTGGAAGCTCGAAGTGAAAGATCCCGAGTTTCTCGCCTTCGTGACCCAGACGACGCTGTCGATGGACGACACCGCGGTCGTGATTGATGCTCTGCGCAAGCGCTTCCCGAAAATCGTCGGTCCCAAGAAGGAAGACATCTGCTATGCGACGCAGAATCGTCAGGACGCCGTCAAGGAACTGCTGAGGGACTGTGATCTGATCCTGGTCGTCGGTTCGCAGACGAGTTCGAACTCGACGCGGCTGAAGGAAATCGCCGAGAAGCAGGGGATTGCGGCCTACCTGATCGACAATGCGGACGAAATCCAGCGGGAGTGGCTGCATGGCAAGCGCAGCGTCGGCGTCACGGCAGGTGCGTCGGCGCCCGAAGTGCTGGTGGAACAGGTCGTCGCGCGCCTGAAGGCCTGGGGCGGCGAGGCGGTCAACGAGGTGCCGGGTATCACCGAGCAGGTGGTGTTCAGTCTGCCGCGGGAACTCGTGCGGGCCGGCGATCCGGTGCATCCCCACATCCGCTGAGCGCACCGTCGAGGCCGTAGCCCAGTGGAGCGCGCAGCGCGCAACCCGGGATCGGTCGTTTCGGGTGCGGTGAAGATCCCGGGTTTCGCTGCACTCCACCCGGGCTTCAAGGCCGCGCGAGGTTCACTCCTCGCAGTACTTCCCGACCTTCTCTTCCGCGTCGGCGATGCGCTCGGCCTGCATCTCCGGCGTCATGTGTGCGATCTGGCCGTCCTCGGTAGCGTAACGCGGCCGGTTGTTCTCACGCAGCAGCGCGAGTGCCTCCTGCGCCTGGCTGCAGGCCCGCGCCTTCTGTTCTTCCTGTTCGGGAGTCAGCGCGGGCTTATCGGCGGGTTTCGCTGCTGTCTGCTCGGCCGGTACGATGCGCTCGCGATCCTGTTGCAGCTTTTCCGCCGAGCCGGCTGCCGTGCGGCCGATCCTGGGTTTGATAATTTTTGCGTCCGTGCCCTTCGTCGGTGGGTGTTGCGAGAACACCGTATTGCCGTTTTCGTCCGTGTACTGGTAGATCTCGGCCTGCGCGACGGCAGCGACGCACAGCGCGCCGGCGAGGCAAATGACGAGGCGCATCGCCAGTCTGTGCATCATTGCCAGCAGCGTTCGAGATCGCCGCCGGCCGAACTCCCCTGGGTACCGCGCGAATCGAGTTCGAGATTGCCGCATTCGGCATCGCCGTCGCCGAACTGCGGGGTGACGATGAGCTTGTAGCTCGTCGCGACGTCTCCCGACGGCCCGGCTTCGATCGACAGCATGTAGTTGTCTTCGGCCGAGGTCGGCGAGTCGCTGCCGAACCCGAGGTCGGTCGCGGCCGTCGTATAGGCGTTCTTGTCCGCGAAATGACGTTCCTGCCGTGCCGCGGCGTCCATCAGCAATGCCTTGCCTTCCGCGCGCTTGGTGCGAAGGATGTAGTTCTGGTAGCTCGGGTAGGCGACCGAAGCGAGGATGCCGACGATGACGACGACGATCATCAGCTCGATCAAGGTCACGCCCTGCTGACGGGCAATAAGGCCTGAAGCGCGGCGTGGAATGCGGGCCATCGTCATGTCGGATTCTCCTCGTTCGACCTTGTCGTCCGTCAGCGCGATCCGGATGGCCGGCGCGCGCACTGGCGTGTGTCGGCGAACGTTCAATCGCCTCCGCCGGCACCACCTTCGTCGGCTTTCGTGCCGGCTTCGTCCGTGAACCCGGTTTCCGAATTTCGGAACTCGCGCCACGAGATCTCCGCCGCCGGATCACCGGTACCCGTCTGAGCTTCGGTGGTTTCGAGCTCGCCACGTGAATCCTGGGTCACGACGGTAACGCGCCCTTCGGTGGTCTGATTGCCGAAGTGTATGCTCGCGCTCGACGAAAAGCCGCCACCCTGGTCGAAGCTTTCCGGGATAGGTACCGTCGGATCGTCGCAGTCGGCGCAAGGAAAGATGCTGCGCGACAACGGTACGCCGGTGCTGAAGTCCACGGCGAGCAGACGGCTCCGGCCGTCCGAACCGCACAGATCGGTGCTCGGCGTGAACAGTGAACCGAACAGCACGCCGCCGAACAGCGAGATGCGGCTCGCGGCGCGTTCGGCCGGTTTGACCGAACCATCGTTCTCCGGCGGATTCTCCGGGTCGACGTCGGCCGGCAGGATGCCCTGCGTCGCGAAGTCCTTGCGCCAGCCACCGGCGGCCGCCACGGCCTCGCGCAATTCCTTCGTGCTGATCGAGTCATTGCTGTCGGTGTCGGCGGTGCCCGGCAGACTCACGCCTTCCACGGTATCGTTGCTGAACACCTGCGCCGTCGACACATCGACCAGGTCGCCGACGTCCGCTGGCACGTCCGCGCCGCTGAACGCGGGATCGATGATGCCGTAGGCACTCTGCTGGCTTTCGGTCGACTTGTCGTCGTTGGTGAACAGGCGCCCGCTCGCTGCGACGACCCAGCGCCGGAACTTGCGATCGATGGTGACGGCCGGTTGCGTGACGAACGGACGGTTCAGGTCCTCGAGCAGCCGGGTCGGGCCTTCCCAGATCGACGCCGGATTCGACGGATTCTCGTTCATCAGGATGCGATAGAGGCTGCCCTGGTCGACGTCCTCCGGATTGGTTTCGCCGGTAACCGGTGCGCCGACGGTGCCGAAGTAGAGAGCCTCGTCCTTCATGTCGAGGTCGAAATCCGTGCTTGCGATGTCGCCAACGAACACGTTCGCATCGGGGATGGTGAAGGTCGCGATCCGGCCGTTGTCGTCGTCACTGTCCGAGGCGCTCAGCATCAGCGACAGATCGTAGACATAGACGTTCGCGTTCTGCAGCGGATCACCGTGGGACTCGTAGGTCGCCGAGGCGAGGTTGCTCGGACCGGTGCCGAACACGAGGTACCACTTGTTCGGGCCCGTCTTGCCTTCCGGGGTACCGAAGCCGACGACCTGCGGCACCGAGGTCGTGAACTGCGCGTTCGGCGGCGAAATCTCGGCCAGCAGTTTTGGGGGCTGTTCCGGGTCCGTCACGTCGAGCACAACGTAGGCCGATTTCGTCTTGATGTCGTTGCTGGCATCGGCGTCGGCGTTGGCGTCGACCGCGATGCCGGTGTTGTCATTGCCGCCGCCGAAGCGCATGCCGGCGACGAGGATGGTGCCCCAGCCGTTCGGATGCGTGTCGTCGTTGTCGAAGATCCGGACGTCGAACACCCGGATCGGCAGATCCATGTAGTAGACGTGCGAATAATCCTGGCGTGCGGCCCACTGCAGATGCGGCAGCAGGTTCTTCGGTACATATGCCCACAATTCCGATCCCAGCGGATGCTCGATGGCGTCGGAATCTTCCGGTGCAAGTTGGAATTTCAGATTGTCCGCATCGAAGAAGCCGGCATTGAACGCATGGATCATGCCGTCGTTGCCGCCGACGTAGACCACTTGGCGGCGGTTCTGATAGTGGGTACGGAATTCCGCATAGGATACGTCGAGCGCCGATTGATCGAAGGCGGCGCTCGGCGCGCTCACCGACACAGGTGTCGAATGAATGATGTCGCCGAGACGCATGATTTCGACATCGCGCGGACCGTCGCTGCCATCGTAATCGACCGAGCGTTTGCGAAACTGATTCAAGCCGGTCTGCTTGCCGCGCACCCAGTCGATGAGCTTGCGGCCGTCGTCCAGCGTCTCGGTGTCGAGCCACCAGAAGTTGTCGCTGGTGATGCTGTTTTCGACGAAATCCTTCACTTCGGTGTTGCCGACGATGTTGTCACCGTCGTCATCGATCCAGGTCAGGATGTAGCGCCCCTGATCGGCCGGGTCGTCGTAGTTCCGCTGCGTGGTGATGCCGTCCTCGTCGAGGTCTGACAAGCGCTCGCGCGCATTCCACACTGTCTTCAGACCATTCGCGCCGAAAAGCTCTTCGGGATCGGCCGCGGTGAACTGGTTCGTGTCGCTCGGGTCCGGGCGCACCGGATCGGGACCTTCCGGATCGGGTGTGTCGGGATCGTCGGCCACCGGCGTGTAACGGACGACCTTCGTGCGCCGTTCGCTTGGCGGCACGCTTTCGTCGAACTCGAGCTTCACGACCTGGTCGGTCGCGAAGTCATCGATCTGGCCATCCTGATCGCCGTCCTCGCGAATGAGGCCGAACTTGTCGACGAACAACGCATGCAGCGTGCCGACCCAGCGCGCCGAATTGCCCTGGCCGTCGCTTTTTTCCGGGTCGTAGAGCGCCTGGAAGAGTGCGCCGTTACCCTGCTGCTCGTTGGCGACGACGGCGGCCGCCGTACCCGATGACACACGCTCGAGGATGGTGTCGAAAATTTCACGCAGCGAGGTTTCGAGATCACCCGGATCGGTTACGAAGAAAGAGGTATCCGGAATGCCATCGCCGTCGGCGTCCCACTCGGTGTCGACGTCAGGCCGTTTGTTGTCGTTCGAATCGTCGAAGCCGCCCCACTTGGCGGCGTAGTACAGCGGTGATTCGAGTAGCTCGGCCGACGCGGTCGTGCCGATTGTGAATGTCGCGGACTGTGCACCGAACTGTCCGCTGGATCCCCCGTCACCGGTCAGCGGTCGGCAATTGGTGCAGCCACGGATGCCTGTCGGATCGGTGAAATTCGCACCTTCGATACCGGAATAGGCATGGAAGCCGTCCGTCGTCGTGCCGCTGGTGATGAAACCGAAAAGCTGCGGGATGTTCGTCGACTCGTTGACTGCGGTCGTCGTGATGCGGAGCTGATTGTCCGCGGCATTGGTGTCGAGCCGGTACTCGATCATGCCCCACATGTCCTGGTCATAGTCGCCGCCCTGCTCGGAGTCTTCCCAGTTGACATAGAACAGGCCGCTGTAAATGCCGGTGCCGGCTTCAGGGACCGCGTTGTTGAGCGCGCTGACTTCGGTGTGCGGCCGCACGATCTTGAAGTCGACGAGTGCGCCACCGCCGTCCTTGGTGGGGTCGTTGAGCGCCTCGTTCGTGCTGTTGCCACCCTTGCGCAGGCGATAGGCCGGCAGGATCTTGACCGTCTTGCCGTCGCCGACCGGGATGTCGATGATCGGCGAGCCCGTCGCGAGCGACACGGCGAAGGTCTTGACCGTCTGCTTTTCCGGCAGACCCGGCAGCAGATCCTCGGTACGCGCGTAATGCGCGAGGCCGGCCATGTGATAGGAGCCGCGTACCGTCGGCGCCTCCGGGCACAGGCCGTAGACATCACCGAGACCGTTGGTGCCGTTGATGGACTTCGAGGTACAGAACTCGTTGATCGCCGTGCCGCTGCGGCCAGCGAAGAAGCTCTTGCCCTCGAGATTCTCGCCGGTCGACGCACCGATGGCCTTGGTCAACGCCGCGGCCGAGGTCGTCGTGAAGTCAGGGTTGGTCTGGTCGTCGTCATACGAGCTGACGCTCGCGTTGAAGATGATGGTATTCAGCGCGGCACAGGAATTGTCTTCGGTGATCGGTGCGTCCCAGTCAGTATCATCGACGAAGCCGGCGATGTAGCTGGTATCTGCGCCGCCGTTGTTGAAGGCGGGCGTCGGCGAGCGTGTCGTCGATCCGAAATAGCGCAACGCCTCCAGATAGATTTCCGACATCGGATTGCCCCAACTCGCACATTTGCCTTCCGTCGCGATTTCAGTGAGCTGGAAGTTGCAGTTCTCGGTACCGCCGTCGCCGCCGGAGAGATAGGTGCCATCGTCATAGCCGTAGCCGAAGATGCGGATTGCATTCAGCGACTTGATGATACCGGGGGTCGACGCAGACAACGCCTTGAACGTGCCATCGCTGGTGTCGACTTCGTCGTTCAGCGTGGTCATCCGCTTCTTGAGGCGACCGCCGGAGAGGTTGTCACCCTTGCTGCCAGTGACGAGCGCAAACTGCATCTGGCCATCGAGCCCGTATTTCTGCAACAGACCTTCCGGCTTGCGATGTTCCCCGTAGACGGCGCAGTTTTCGAGATTCTGCGGCGGGTTCAGGGTGTGGCCGCAGACTTCGATGTGCATTTCGTGATTGCGCGCATCGCCAGGCGCTTTCAGCAGCGCGGCGGTGCCGGGATCGCTCGAGTTGGCAAACACGCCCGACACCGCCGGGTTGTTGCTGTTCGCATTGGCGCCGAATTCATCCGAAAACGTGCACTGACGACGTTCGTTGGCGGCCCACAACGAGTAATTGCCCTGCGCGACGCGCATCACCGGTGGCGCCGTCAGTGTCTGCGAGCTGCCGGCCGTCGCATAGGTGATGCTGCACATCGTGATGCCTTCGTTGGCGTCGTCGATGCCGTCGTTGTCGCCACCGTTCGCAGTATCGATCTTGACGCTGTCGTGCGGCGTCAGTTTGGCCAGATCGGCGCCGTTGTAGTACTTCGCGAAACTGTGTGCATCACCGGGGAGGTTGGCGCGCTCGAGAACCGTCACCGATGCCGTGTCGGTCGAGCGATAGCCGCCGAAGAGAATCTTGCGCACGACGTCCATGCGCGTCATCGTCGCCCAGTTAAGGAAGTTCCCGCTCCATGCCTCGGTCGTCGCATTATCGCCTGTGGTCGTGCAGTAATGGTCGTAGGTCGTGTCGCTGTCGCTGTCGCGCGGATTGTCCACCAGCCCGGCCGGTTTGAAGCGCTTGGTGGTGCTGTCGTAGGTGTAGCAAAGATCGGAGTGGAAGTACCCGTAATACTCGAAGGTGTCGAAGTACGTTCGTTCGACGTCACCATCACCGTCGAGGTCGGTATAGTCGTTGTACGCCTTGATGAAATACTGGTGATCCATCGACATCGCGAGCATCACGAGTGGCGGCACCGATTCGACCGTCAGAATCGGTGTCGACGTGAACGTGCCCATTTCTGCGCCGGACAGATTCGCCTGGGCCACCCCGCTCCAGAGGGCGGGTACGAAGCCGATGCTCAGTGCCAGTCCGTGACAGAATTCCCTGATGCGTTTGATCGTCTTCATGGCCGGAGGACTCCAGTCGTTCCGAGGCGTGGGGTTCAGCGCGACAGCGCGCGATAGTCGGAACCCGTGAATGCACGGGCATTGCCGAGGGCGCGCCCGGCGGCACGCAGATCGAACAGGATGTACTTGTTGGCGGCACCCGAGCCCGCGCCTTGATCCGAAGCATTGGACGCGAGGTTGCTGCCGAACGCCGGCTGCACCCCGATACGCGTCACCCAGATGTCGCCGAAGACGTCTTCGTTATCGAGTTCGCCGTCCTCGTCGACGTCGTCCCGGAACTCGATGTCACGACTGCGGGTGGCGATGTCCTCGAACGCACCGTTCTCGCCCATGTCGTAGCGCTTCGTCGCATCGGTGACCGTGATCTCGTCGGGGATCTCGAAATTGGCACTGGCGGTCACCTCGCCCCCGATCGCGTCCGGCCAGCCATGGTAGAACACATGTGCGGCCAGTATCGGCGACACCGAATCGCGGGTACCGTCGGAGGTCTGGAACGCACGCCGCGACTGGGTGGTGTTGGCCGTCATCTTCAGATCGAGCGTCGTCGAGCGCATTGCGATTACGGCCACCATCGTCATCACCAGCAGCAGCACCATGGCGACGATGAGCGCCAGGCCGCGTTGTGCACGCAGGGAAGAAGTGCGGATCATCGCGTCAGCCTCGCGTCATGTTGCGGATCTGGATCGACGTGTTGAACACCTTGCGCCGATAGTGCGCGGCATCGGCGGGCACGGTGTACGTGATGCCATCGCCATCGGCACCGCCGTAGAGCGTGTACTCGGTGCTGTCGTCCGCCGTCGTATCCAGTTCAGTGTTGCGGATCAGTACGCTTAACTTCACATCAATTACCTTGTCCCAGTCGTTGCCATCGGTGACGTCCTCGGCGCTGAGATAGCGATCCGGCGAACGATCACCGTTGTCGTCGATGCCGTAGGCGAGTTGCATCTGTTCGACGCCGGCCACGACGTCCTGTTCGACCAGCGCGAGACCTTCGAGCGACAGCCGTGTCAGAGTCGGGATCCGATCGTCGGCATCATCGCAGACACCGGCAGCGCCCCGGTCCTGCGACGCACACGGCCGCAGGAAGTACACGAAGGTCCGATACTGGAAATTCGCGACATTGCCTTCGCCGACGACCTCTACTTCGATGGTTTCCGCGTCGGCTGTTTCCGGTGTGAGATCGGATGGCAGATCGGCAAGATCCTCACCGCGGAAGACGTAGCCGCGGCGGCCGATCGCGGTGCGGACGTAGACACGATCGCCCTGGAGCACGCCCGAGGCCTCGCGGCTCGGCTGGGCGTAGCGCACGATCACGATGTCGGAATTCGGCACGTAGTCCGAATCCGGGATGCAGTCGAGCGGGGAGGCGGCCTCGCCGTCGATGCCGTAGACCCCGGCGACCTGCAGCGCCGCCGCTGCCCCGTCGCAGTCGTCGGTAATCGCACCGATCCCGCCGTCGACATCGATTTCGCTCGCCTCGACGCCGCCCCAGTGGTCGGCCATGCGCAGGTCGTACTGCATCTGGTTCATCAGGTAGCGCGCGTTCTCGTTCAGCACGTTCGTGCCTTCCTGGATGCGATAGGCCTGCTTGTTGCTGACGAAGAGCTGCACGATGCCGACCAGGAGGATGAGCCCCACCACCATCGCGACCATCATCTCGACGAGCGTGATGCCGCGCTGACGGCGCACGGCGGCGGACAGGAAAGATTGAGGACGCACGTTCACGGAACGACCCTCACGAACAGAAACTGCTTGCGGAAATCAGCGACACCGGCGTCGCCACCTTCGTCTTCCACGAGATCGTCGGCACCGACCGTGCGTTCCTGCCACATGAGCTTTATCGCGTAGACGATGCCTTCGTTGTCACAGGCCCAGTCGGCATCGTTGCCGTCGTCCGGAGTCGAATCGATACAGACGACGCCGTCGCCGTCGGGCAGCGTCGCCGCGTTCGATTCATTCGGCTTGCCCGCTACGCCGTCGTTCCACAGCACGAGATCGTATTCGGCAAGTTCCGCGGGAGAGCATTCTTCGGCGCCGCAGTCGGTGTCATAGGAGGTGGGCATGGCGCCCGTGATGTTGTAGTCGCCGTCGCGCACGCCCGTGATGTTCGCGCGCATGCGGTCGGCCATGTTTTCGGCCTGCATCGTCGCCACCGCACGAAGCTGCGAGCCGTGCGTGAAACGCATGCCCGCGACCTGCAGGCCGGCGATGCCGAGCAGACCGATGGCGAACACCACCACGGCGATCAGAACCTCGAGCAGCGTGAAGCCCTTCTGAGTCGGATGACGACATTCGCTCACGTTCATTCTCCGCAACTCAGCGCATCGCCGTTCGGCGCCTTGGTCAGTATCGACACCCGACCGGTATTGCTGATGGCCAGGGCGCGCGCCTTGGTGGCGCCGCGGGGGTCGCACAGCGTGTAGAAGGTGTCTTCGGCATCACAGGTCCCGTCACGCACGCCATCGTCGTCTGCATCGCAAACCAAGGTGCCGCTGCCGTCGTAGCCGATCAATGTCGGGATGCCGGCCGCCGGGCTCAGCACGTTCGGTCCGTTCAAGGCCGACTGCCACGTGACGAGGCAGTCGCCGTCCGCCTCGGCGGCGCCTTCGGCGCAGCCGTCGTCGCTCAGTTCGGGGACGAGATTGCCGTTGCGGTCGATGTAGATGAGCCAGCCTTCCTCCCACGCCGTGCCGGCACCGGTGCAACCGGCACCGTCGGTACTCGCGCAAGCGATCACCAGGGCGTTCTGCTTGACCGCCTCGTTGCGTGCCAGGGCAAGATTCGACGACACCAGGTTGAGTTGGGACGTCAACCGGTTGTTCATGATGAGGTCCTGCATGTTCGGCACCGCGAAAGCGAGGGCGATGCCGAGCACCACGATGGTGATCATCAGTTCGACGATCGTGAAGCCGGCGGCATGTTTCATGCGGCGAGTATCGTCGGCGGCACGCGGACCTTCACGGTCGATTCCGGCGAGCGGTAGCAGGTGGCCGATGAGCGGCCCGCGCAGACCCGCGAGCTGTGACATCGTTCACACTCTGTTTTCCGGCCGCGGACGAGTCCGGTACGGGCCACGGGCGGGGCGGGTGGACGAGTCGTCCCGGTCGTTTTCAATTGCGAGTCAGTCGCATCGCGCTTGGACTGCTCCCGGGCGCCGCGTATACTCGCGGCCATGTCCGAGCAGTGTCCGATACCGCTTTCGCCGGTCGAAATCGAAGCGATTGGCAGCCGTTTGAGAGCCTGCGGGATCCAGCCGACCCGGCAGCGGATCGACATCGCGGCAATCTTTTTTGCGGGCGACCTGCACTTGTCGGCGGACCAGGTCATCGCCCGGCTCGATCACGGTGGCCGCCCGGTTTCCAAAGCCACCGTCTACAACACGCTCGGACTGTTTGCCGCGCGCGGCCTGCTGGCACCGGTCAACGTCGACTCGTCGAAGGTTTTCTACGATTCGAACACGCGGCCGCATTTCCATTTCTACAACGTGGACGAGGGCGTGCTGACGGACGTGGCACCCGGTGCACTCGACCTCGACGACCTGCCGCCGCCGCCG
>JADZCB010000096.1 GCA_020851775.1 Gammaproteobacteria bacterium | reverse complement strand
TCGACGAAGTGCTGCGGTTGCTGAACGCGGTGTTGCCGGCGAGCATCGAGATCACGCACCGTTGCGAGCCCGACTTGCCGACGATCGCGCTCGACGCGGTCGAGTTCCATCAACTGGTGATGAATCTTGCGATCAACGCGCGCGACGCGCTCGGCGGCGAAGGGCGGCTCGAGTTCGATCTGGCGCGCATGCACGTCGATTCCGCGACGTGCAGCGCATGCGGCCACGCCTTCGAAGGCGACTTCGTCGTGCTCGGCGTCAGCGACGACGGACCCGGGATCGGCACTGCCGATCCTGCCGAGATCTTTCTGCCGTTCTACACCACCAAGGCCGTGGACGAGGGCACGGGGCTCGGTCTGGCGATGGTCCACGGCATCATGCATCGTGCCGGCGGGCACATCCTGCTCGATTCGCGGCCCGGACTCGGTACGCGCTTCCAGCTCCTGTTCCCGGTCGAAGGGGCGCTACCGACGGTCGCGGCGATCGCGGCGCCGGGCACGACACAGCAGGCGCCACGGCCTGCGCGAATCATCGTCGTCGACGACGAACCGGCACTCCAGCTTCTATGGCGCGATCTGCTCGAAGGTGCGGGCTATGTCGTCGATGCATACGGCGACGGCGCGGCTGCGCTTGCCGCGTTCGACGCGGCGCCCGACACGGTCGATGCGATGGTGCTCGACATGACCATGCCGGTGTTGTCCGGCGACAGCCTGGCGCGCGCGGTGCTCGAGCGTCGTCCGGAGTTGCCGGTGTTCATCTGCACGGGCCACAGCGACAAGCTCGACGGGCTGCTCGCGCTCGGCATCGGGATCCGCGGCGTGTTCAGCAAACCGATCGACTTCGACGAGGTGCTCGCCCACATCGCCGCCGCCCTCGCCACCTCGCGGTGATTCCTCCGCGGCGGGGTTGCCTGTCGTGGCGCGACGCGATTTGGCGTTGCACCTCCCCCGACGACGAGGAGTGTCCGATGGCCGAATCGATCCTCAGGACGACGCGGTGGCCGCCTCGCGCACGACGCGCCAGGCTGCGCGTTTCGCGGCCAGCGTGATCGACGCGTTCGCCGGACTCGACGATGGGAGTGTGATGCAGCGAGGTGCGCTGTCCGCCACCGTTGCCTGCACGTGACGGCGCCACAACGTGGCGGCCGTCGTGCCGTTGAAACAGATCAGCGCGAGATGTCGATGGCGGATCAGGAAGCCGCTGAAGTCGTTGACGACGACACTCGCCGGATCGATCCGCGCATCGAGACTGCCGCTGCGCCGGCAGGCGCCGATCACGTCCCATAGCGCGACGTGCGCGCGTTTCAGCGCCGCGACGCGCCGCGCATACGGCAACGTCGGATCGAAGCCGAACAACTCGCCCAGCAGCGGCCAGAACAGATTGCGCGGATGGGCGTAATACGCGCCGGCGGCGAGTGACGCCGCGCCGGGCATGCTGCCGAGGATGAGTACGCGGGCGGCCGGATTCTCGATCGGCGGCAGCCCGCGCAGCGGCGGCGCGCCGGCCGTCGGCCCCGGCCGGCTCACGCGCGTGATCGGCATCCTCCCGGTTTCAGCACCCGCGTGGTCGATGCCGGCCACGCCGCGAGCCTGTCGGTCGGCCGGCGCGGACGTACGACGAGATCGCCGCCGCAGTTCGGGCAACGGCCGCCGAGCTGTTGTGCGCAGTCTGCGCAGAACGTGCATTCGAACGAACAGATCCGCGCGAACGGTGTCTCCGGCGGCAAATCCCGATCGCAGCACTCACAGTTCGGTCTGAGTTCGAGCATGGCGTCGTGTCCTCCCGCACAACGGCCCGGGCGTCAGCGCGACCCGTGGTGCCGTTCGATCCAATAGAGCTGTTTGTGGCCTCGTGCGGTGAACCTCGCGACGAGGCGCTCGGCGGCTGTCCGCGACAGATCGCACGCGACGTCGAACACGACGCCGTTGTCATCCTGCCGCCGGACGCGCCAGTCGCGTTCGATCGCGCAGCGCGTTCGCGGCTTCACAGGCCCAGTTCGCTCAGCCCCGGATGCTCGTCGGGGCGTCGGCCGAGTGGCCAGCGCAGCAGGCGATCGACTTCGCGGATCGGCAGATCGTTGATGCTCGCATGGCGTTCACGCATCAGGCCCTGGGCGTCGAAGGCCCAGTTCTCGTTGCCGTAGGCGCGGAACCACTGACCGGCGTCGTCGTGCCACTCGTACGCGAAACGCACAGCGATGCGCTCGCCGTCGCAGGCCCACATTTCCTTGACGAGACGATAGTCGAGCTCGCGTGCCCATTTGCGCACGAGGAACGCATGGATGGCCTCGCGCCCGACCGGAAACTCCGCGCGGTTGCGCCAGCGACTGTCGATCGTGTACCCGAGCACGACGCGCCCGGGATCGCGCGAATTCCAGGCATCCTCGGCAAGCCGCACCTTCTCCCGCGCGCTGGCGAGCGTGAACGGTGGCAGCGGCGGCCGGGCAGGCGGAATGGTGGACATCGTCGGCCTCCAGCACTGGGGCCTCTATCCTCGCGCAGCCCCGGCACACGTGCCAGTCAGGGTTGCGCTGAAACGCGGACATCATTAGTCTGCGTTTTATGGCACACATCACCGCGAGCGTCGAATACGGCCTGCATTGCCTGTTGTGGCTCGCAACGGCCGACACGGCGGCGCTGAGCAGCCGCGAACTCGCGGCCTTGCAGGGGATCTCGCCGACCTTCGTCGCGAAGATCTTTCCGAAGCTCGAGAAAGCCGGTCTGGTCAGCGCCAGCAGCGGCCTGCGCGGTGGCTACCGGCTCGCGAAACCTGCCGCACGGATTTCGCTGCTCGAGGTCGTCGATGCGATCGAAGGCCGGAAGCCGTTGTTCGACTGCCAGGAAATCCGCGATCGCTGCGCCGTGTTCGACGGCCAGGCCCCGCGCTGGGCGACCCAGGGCGTGTGCGCGATCCACGCTGCGATGCTGAAGGCGGAGGCGGCCATGCGCGAAACGCTGGCGACGCAGTCGCTGGCGGACATCGCCGACACCGTCGCGCGCAAGGCGCCGGCCGGCTTCGCCGTCGAGGTCCGGGCCTGGTGCGACGAGCGCGGCGCGGCGCGCGGAACACAACGCAGACCGCGCAAGGGCGCGGCACACAGGGGGAAGAACGCATGAATCGACTCGTCATCGCCGGCTCGGGTTTCGCCGGCACCTGGGCCGCCATCGCCGCGGCGCGCGCACGGGCACGTGCCGGGCATGACACGGCACTCGCCATCACGGTGATTTCGCCTGCGCCAGAACTGCACATCCGGCCACGCTTCTACGAAGCAGCGCTCGACGACGTGGCGCCGGACGTCGGTGGACTCTTTCGCGAGATCGACGTCGCGCATTTCGCCGGCCGTGTCGAGGGGCTCGATGCAACCGCGCGCGTGCTCGAGGTGCGGGATGCACGCGGCGCGCACTCACGAGTGAGCTGGGATCGTCTCGTGCTCGCGACCGGCAGCGTGTTGTTCAAGCCGGCGGTGCCGGGCTTGACGGCGCATGCGTTCGACATCGATCAGCTCGCCCATGCGCAGCGACTCGATGCTCATCTGAAGACGCTGGCCGCGCGACCCGCCTCGCCGGCGCGCAACACGGTGGTCGTCGCCGGCGGCGGTTTCACCGGCATCGAGGCCGCCTGCGAGCTGCCGTCGCGCTTGCGCGGAGTGCTCGGCGCGGACGCGGTCATCCGCGTCGTGGTCGTCGAACAGGCGCCGGCGATCGGACCCGATCTCGGTCCCGGTCCGCGGCCGGTGATTCTCGAAGCCCTCGCTGCCTGCGGCGTCGAGGTCATCACCGGCGTGGGTGTCACCGCCGTCGACGCCGACGGCGTCGGTCTGTCGAACGGCGAGCGCATCGCGTGCGCGACGGTGGTGTGGACCGCCGGCGCCCGCGCGCATCCGCTCGTCGCTGCGCTGCCGGGCACTCATGACAGATGCGGCCGTCTCACCGTCGATGCGCATCTGCGCGCGCCGGATGCGCCGTCGGTCTTCGTTACCGGCGATCTCGCACACGCCGCCGTCGACGAGTCCGGACACACCGCGCTGATGTCGTGTCAGCATGCGCTGTCGCTGGGGCGCGTCGCCGGCTACAACGCGGCGGCCGATCTGCTCGGCCTGCCGTTGCATGCGTATCGGCAACCGAAGTACGTGACCTGCCTCGATCTCGGCCCGTGGGGCGCCGTCCTGACCGAAGGCTGGGACCGTCAGGTCCAGTTGCAAGGCGCCGACGCCAAGGCGCTGAAGCGCGATATCAACACGAAGTGGATCTATCCGCCGACGGATCGCGCGACGGCCTTCGATCTCGGCGCGCCCGATCACGTAATCGTGCCCTGAGCACCGGGACCACGCACGGAACCCGCGCGCGGGCATGTGGTCCGAGTCGAGGCTCGGACATCGACCCGTCTCCCGGATTGGGGCGGCGTCCAATCTCCTTCACTTTCCGGATTGCTGCCCCGCTCTGCGGGGCTTTTTTTGTGCGCCCGGCACGGGCGCACTCTTGGAGGCGAAAGTCCCGCCCCTATTCCAAAGGGACGCATTCCAGGTCCTGACCGACATCACGCTGTCGTCCCGTGCCGCTGGCAGCGCACGGCGCCGGCCGTTTAGAATTTCCGTTCTGCATTCATCGATTCCAGCGAGGCTGACCGTGAGCAATTTCGAGCAGCAGAAAGAGAAATTTCGTAGCCGGGACGGCTTCATCGCCGCGCTGGACCAGAGCGGCGGCAGCACGCCGAAGGCGCTGAAGCTGTACGGCCTGCCGGAGACTGCATGGAAGAACGAGGCCGAAATGTTCGACCTCGTGCACGCGATGCGTGCCCGTATCATCACCAGCCCCGCGTTCAATGGCGACCGCATTCTCGCTGCGATCCTCTTCGAGATGACGATGGAACGCGATATCGAAGGCCGACCGACGGCCGATTACCTGTGGCAGATGAAGCAGGTCGTGCCGATCCTCAAGGTCGACAAGGGCCTCGCCGACGAGGCGCACGGCGTGCAGTTGATGAAGCCGATGCCGGATCTAGACCAGCTCCTCGTGCGTGCGAAGGCCAAGGGCATCTTCGGCACCAAGATGCGCTCGGTGATCAAGCAGGCGGACAAGGCCGGCATCGCGGCGGTCGTCGACCAACAGTTCGAAGTCGCGCGTCAGATCATCAAAGCCGGCCTCGTCCCGATCATCGAGCCGGAAGTCGACATCAAATGCCCGGACAAGGCGGGCGCCGAGGCGCTGCTCAAGGCGGCCCTCGCGGCCGGGCTCGACAAGCTGCCCGAGGGTCAGCTCGTGATGTTGAAGCTGACGATCCCGGAGCAGGACGATCTCTATGCCGACTTCATCAAGCATCCGCGCGTGCTGAAAGTGGTCGCGCTGTCGGGCGGCTATTCGCGCGAGGAAGCGAACAAACGCCTTGCCCGCCAGCACGGCATGGTCGCGAGCTTCTCGCGCGCGCTGACCGAAGGCTTGACGGCGCAGCAGTCCGATGCCGAATTCAACGCCGCGCTCGACGCCGCGATCGAGAGTATCTTCCAGGCGTCGAAGACCTGAACCAGCCTTTCCCGCACACGCGCGATGCCCCTCCGGGCCCGCGCGTGTGCCGTCCCGGTAATCGCCCTCCGTGCGCTCCTCGCCTAAATCTTCACCGCGCTCGGCAGCGGCGCGCAGCTGCCCAGCAACCGCGACAGCCTGACGGCCGGACCGCGCGGCCCATTGCTGGCGCAGGATGGGTGGCTCAACGAAAAGATCGCCAATTTCCTGCGCGAAGTGATCCCCGAGCGGCGCATGCACGCCAAGGGCTCGGGTGCCTTCGGCACTTTCACCGTGATCAAGGACATCGCGGGAATCCTTCTCCCGCCAGGCGGCGCCTGCCGAACTTCATTCCATTGCACCATGCAGGCGCAACGCATTGGCCACCACCGAAACCGCGCTCAGGCTCATCGCCAATGCCGCAAGCATCGGGTTGAGCAGGAGGCCGAAGGCCGGATACAGCAGGCCCACCGCGGGTAGCATCGAAAGTGCTGACCTCGTAGCCCCAGTCCTTTACCTTATTGATTTCGTCGATTCGGCCGTTTCTACACAAGCGTCGCGGGGAGTTTTGCGCAGTGGCGTGGATGGTTTACTTAGTGAGACTCTGAAATGAGCGGGGACTGATCGGGAGGGGAGACCAAGCATGACCAATACGTCCATGAACGAAGCGAGCAGCGCCGGCGCCAAGCACGTCGACGCGGTCGTGGTCGGTGCCGGCTTCGCCGGTCTGTACATGTTGCTGCTGCTGCGAGACCGCCTGGGCCTCGACGTCGTCGGCCTCGAGGCAGCGGACGGGATTGGCGGTGTCTGGTACTGGAACCGCTATCCCGGGGCGCGCTGCGATATCGCGAGCTGCGATTACTCCTATTCCTTCTCCGAGGAACTGCAGCAGGAATGGACTTGGCCGGAGAAGTATCCGGCCCAGCCCGACATCCTCGCGTACCTCGAGCACGTCGCCGAGCGCTTCGATCTGAAACGCAGCTTTCAGTTCGACACGCGGGTCATTCGCGCCGATTTTGACGAGCGCAGTAACCGCTGGCGCATCGAAACCGCGCACGGGACCCGCTTCGTCGCGAAATATTTCATCCCGGCCACGGGCGTGCTCTCGGAAGGCAACGTTCCCGAATTCAAGGGGCGGGAAAATTTCGCCGGCCGCAACTGCTTTACCGGTCGCTGGCCGAAAGGCGGGGTGGATTTCTCCGGTAAGCGCGTCGGCATCATCGGCACCGGGGCGACCGCGATGCAGGCGATCCCGATCATCGCCGAGCAAGCCGCACACCTGTACGTGTTTCAGCGCACACCGTCTTTCGGGGTGCCGCTGCAGAACGAGCCGATGAGCGCCGAGGAAGACCGGCGGATCAAGGCCGCCTACCCTCGAATACGCCGCGCGGCGCGCGAATCGTTTGGTGGTCTCAGTCTCCTGGAGGCACGACCCTCGGCACTGGCCGACTCGCCTGCCGAGCGCCGCGCTCATTACGAGAGCCGTTATCAGGCCGGGGGCTTCAGTGTCTGGTTCGGGAGTTACAGTGACATTTTTTTCGACGCCACGGCCAACGAGACCGCCGCCGAGTTCGTGCGGCAGAAGATCCGCGAGCGGGTCAAGGATCCGGCGGTCGCCGCTTTGCTGTGTCCGCGTCCCGGCGTGACCTACGGCACCAAGCGTCAGCCGTGCGAATCGGGCTACTTCGAAGCCTTCAATCGCGACAACGTCACGCTGGTCGATATCCACCGCGCGCCGATTGAGGAAATCACCCCGCAAGGCCTGCGTACGGCGGACGCCAGCTACGAATTCGATTACCTGATCTACGCGACCGGGTTCGACGCGTTCACGGGCGCCCTGTTCCGGATGAACATCACCGGTTGCCAGGGCCTCAGCCTGAACAAGTACTGGTCGGCCGGTCCGCGCTCATACCTCGGTATCGCAACATCCGGGTTTCCGAACATGTTCAACATCACCGGACCGCAGAGCCCGTCGGTGTTCTACAATTTTCCGCCGGGCATCGAAATGCATTGCGAATGGATTGCCGATTGCATCCGCTTCATGGAGGCGCACGGCCTCGCCCGGATCGACGCCGATGCCGAACACGAAGAAGCCTGGCTGCGTCACATCGTGGAGCTCGCCGATGCGACGCTCATGCCGAAAGCGAGTTCGTGGTACATGGGCGACAACATTCCCGGCAAGCCGCGCGTGTTCATGTTCTATCTCGGTGGCGGGCAAAAATACCGCGCACTCATCGACCAGGAAGCTGCGAATCGCTACCCCGGTTTCAACTTCGTTGCCGAGGACACGGCGCAAGCCGACGCCTCGAAGGGGTGAAAAGGCGCACTCGCCACCCACTGAATTCAACGCCGCGCTCGACCGCAATCGAGAGTATCTTCCAGGCGTCGAAGACCTGATACGCTGACTGGCGACGGCAGGGGCTGTCCGTGTCGTCACCTATTCCCACCGACAGGAGAGCCGCTGCGATGAATGACGAGACCGCGATCCGCCAGCTCCTCGCCGATTATTGCCACCGCGTCGATCGCGGTACCCCGGCCGATGTCGCCGCGCTGTTCGCCGATGATGCCGTGCTGCGGCCGTGGTTCGACGCCCGCTACGACGTCGTCGGCCGCGCGAACATCGAACGCTGGTATGCGCATTACGACCG
>JADZCB010000095.1 GCA_020851775.1 Gammaproteobacteria bacterium | reverse complement strand
CGCCGCGCGTGCGAGGCTCGGCATCCCGGCTCAGCTCGGCTCGTGCCACACCGCAGAAGTCGCCGGTTACGCGATCGAAGGCCACGTGCCCGCCGCCGACATCAAGCGGCTGATCGCCGAAAAGCCGAGCGCAATCGGCATCGCGGTTCCCGGCATGCCGATGGGCTCGCCCGGCATGGAGCAGGGCGGACGCCGCGATCCCTACGACGTGCTGCTGATCGCCAGGGGCGGCGGCACGCGTGTCTTCCAATCGCATCGCTGACCACAGGAGCCTCGAATGCGAGTTGCAGCTGCCATCGCCACCGTTGTCGCGCTGATCGCCGCGCCGCACGCCACCGCGCAATCCACCGATCATCAGGCGCATCACGTATCACAGGCGAGCCCGGCCGCCGACATGGTCGACGCCGAAGTTCGCCGGGTCGACAAGGACGCGGGGAAGATCACGCTGAAGCATGGCGAGCTCAAGAGCCTCGACATGGGCCCGATGACAATGGTCTTCCAGGTCAAGGACAAGGCGATGCTCGACAAGGTGAAGGCCGGCGACAAGGTGCGCTTCGCTGCCGCGAAGATCGGCGGACAGCTCACCGTGACGGCGATCGAGCCGGGTCGCTGATCCGACGGCGGAGCGATCGCGCTTTCGCGCGCTTGCCCCGTCATCCGCTCATTCCCCGAGGAGGAGCCAATGTCACGCTCATCGATAGTCCCGTCGACGCTGTTCGTCCTGCTTGCCGCCGGGACGGTCCTCGCCCAGGGCGCCTCGCAGCCACCGGCGGCGAAGGACATGCCGTCGATGCAGCAGATGGACTCGCAGATGCAGAAGATGCAGTCGCTTCACCAGAAGATGCAGCAGGCCAGGACCGCCGAGGAGCGCCGAAAGCTGCAGGACGAGCATCGCCAGGCCATGCGGGAGGGCATGGCGATGATGGAGCCGATGATGGGCTCGGGCGGCCACGGAATGATGGGAGGTAGCGGCCAGGGCATGATGGGTCGCGGAGGCCCGGGGATGATGGGTGGTGGCCAGGGAACGACCGGCACCGGTGGGTCCGATGCGCGGCCGGCTCCCGAGCCGTCGATGGAGCTGCAGCAGCGTCGCATGGACATGATGCAGATGATGATGCAGATGATGATGGATCAGCAGGCGATGACGGGCGGCTCCGGCACACCGCGCAGATAACCGCCGGCCATGCCGGCGCGCGCGTCGGGTGCCGTCCCGGGCGATGCACGGCACGCGCGTTCGCGCCTTCGCGTGCTGCTGCGTGGCGCGCTCGCTTGGACGCTCGTGCTGTTCCTCCTGAACCTCGCGTGGGAATTCGCGCAGCTTCCGTTGTACTCGCTGGGTCCGTACGAAGGCTGGCCGCGTTCCGCCTACGCTGTGCTTCATTGCACGGTCGGTGACGCCGGCATTGCCTTCGCCTCGTACGTCGCTGCATTCGCGCTGACACGCCGTCCCGACTGGCCGCTCCGGCGACCGCTCGCCGGCCTCGGCATCGCCGTCATCGCATCGCTTGCGTACACGATCTGGGCCGAGTGGCGCAACGTGTACGTCCTCGGCAATTGGGCGTACGCTCGAGCGATGCCGACGTTGGGTGGTATCGGCCTCGCTCCGCTCATGCAGTGGATCGCGCTGCCGACACTCGCGCTGCTGTATCTGCGCTGGCGCCGACATCGCTCGCTATCCGGCCACGTTTGACGCACCGACTGCGACCATGAACCGATCGGCCAAGCACCCCGACGACGCGTCCCACGATCACGCGCATCACGATCACGCTCACCATCATGACGCGGCCGATCACGCACACGGGCATCGTGCATCCGATGACGCGATGCCGGCCGCCGGTACCGGCGAGCGGTTGACGCCGGACGCAGGCAGCACCGGTGTCGAGGCGGCCGCCCCCGGAGGCGGGACGATCTACACCTGCCCGATGCACCCCGAGATCCGCCGCAACGCACCGGGCAACTGCCCGATCTGCGGCATGGCGCTCGAGCCGCTGATGCCGTCGCTCGACGACGAGCGCAACCCCGAGCTCGACGATTTCACCCGCCGCTTCTGGTACACGCTGCCGCTCACGATCGTCGTCACGGTGTTGGCGATGTTCGGACCTCGCTTCGCGTTCGTCGATCCGGCGGCCCAGAGCTGGATCGAGCTCGTCCTGTCGGCGCCGGTGATCCTGTGGGCCGGTTGGCCGTTCTTCGTGCGCGGCGCGCAGTCGGTCGTCAACCGCAGCCCGAACATGTGGACGCTGATCGGGCTGGGCGTCGCGGTGGCTTTTGTCTACAGCGTCGTGGCGACGGTCGCGCCGGGCATCTTCCCGCCGAGCTTCATCGAGCACGGCCGCGTCGGCGTCTACTTCGAGGCAGCCGTCGTCATCGTGTCGCTCACCCTGCTCGGACAGGTCCTCGAGCTCAAGGCACGGAGCAAGACGTCGGCGGCGATCAAGTCGCTGCTCGCCATGGCGCCCAAGACCGCACGGCGGCTGCGCGACGACGGCACCGAGGAGGACGTGCCGCTGACGCACGTCCACGTCGGCGATCGGCTGCGCGTGCGGCCGGGCGAAAAGGTGCCGGTCGATGGCACGGTGCTGGAAGGAACCAGCAGCGTCGACGAGTCGATGCTGACCGGCGAGCCCATGCCGGTCGCGAAGGAAGCCGGCGACAAGCTGATCGGCGCGACGATCAACACGAGCGGCAGCATGGTGATGCAGGCCGAGCGCGTCGGCGCCGCGACGATGCTCTCGCAGATCGTGCAGATGGTCGCGCAGGCGCAGCGCTCGCGTGCGCCGATGCAGCGGCTCGCGGACGTCGTCGCCGGCCGATTCGTTCTGGTGGTCATCGCGATCGCCGTGCTGACGTTCGTCGTCTGGGGACTCGCCGGGCCCGAGCCTTCGTGGGTGTACGGCACGATCAACGCGCTGTCGGTGCTGATCATCGCCTGCCCTTGCGCGCTCGGGCTCGCGACGCCGATGTCGATCATGGT
>JADZCB010000094.1 GCA_020851775.1 Gammaproteobacteria bacterium | reverse complement strand
CTGCCCGGTGCGCTCGTGCTGTCGCTCGCCGGCGGTGCCTTGTTCGGCATGTGGCGCGGGGTGTTGATCGTGTCCTTCGCCTCGAGCATCGGGGCGACGCTCGCGATGCTCGTCGCGCGCATGCTGTTGCGCGACTGGGTGCGCGCGCGACTCGGGCCGCGTCAGGCGGTGATCGACGCCGGCATGGATCGCGATGGCGCGTTCTATCTCTTTGCGCTCCGGCTCGTACCGCTGTTCCCGTTCTTCGCAGTCAACCTCGCGCTGGGCCTCACCCGCCTGCCGGTCCGCACCTTCTACTGGGTGAGTCAGCTCGGCATGCTGCCCGCGACGATCGTGATCGTGAATCTCGGTACCGAACTCGCCCGCATCGACTCACTGCGCGGTCTGCTGTCGCCCGGACTGCTGTGCGCGCTTGCGCTGCTCGGCGCGCTGCCGCTCGTCGCCAGGCGGCTCGTGACGGCGGTGAAATCGCGCCGGATCGGCAGAACCGGGACGTCGGGACTGGACGGGCAAGGCGGGGGTCGCGCGGCGTGACGTGCCGGCTCGTGCGCGTCGTGCGCGGGATCAATCGGCGCGCGGCGTCACCGTGCGGACGGCCGGCACCCACACATCGGCCTCGCCTTCACCGCGCGGATCGGACGCCGCCGTCACCGTGTGCGTGCGCTGGTCCCACAGAATGGCGTGCATGTTGCCGTAGTCGCGGTTCGACAGCGTCAGGCGATGGCCGCGCGCTTCGAGTGCGCTGCGCAGCGGCGCATCGAACGCGTCCGGTTCGAACAGCACTTCGTCGGGCAGGTATTGGTGGTGATAGCGCGGTGTCGCGACCCAGCGTTCGACCGGTTCACCGGCCGCAAACGACAACGTGCCGAGCAGGACCATCGAGATGATCCGGCTCCCGCCCGGCGTACCGAGGATGCCGATGCGTTCGGGCGTTTCGAGAAAGCTCGGCGTCATCGACGACAACGGGCGCTTGTACGGCGCGATCGCGTTCGCATCGGCACCGACGAGCCCGTAACCGTTCGGCGTCATCACCTTCGACGAAAAGTCATCCATTTCGTTGTTCAACAGCACACCGGTGCCCGGCGGCGTGAACGCACAGCCGAACGGAAAGTTCACGCTCAGCGTCGCCGCGACGCGATTGCCGGCGGTGTCGAGCACCGAGAAATGCGTGGTGTGATCGCCTTGCGCCGGCGGCGCGACGGGCTTCAGCGCCGTGCTCGGCGTCGCCCGTGCCGGCGAGAGATCGGCGGCAATCGCCTGCGCATGCGTCTTGGACGTGAGGCGCGCGACCGGCACGTCGGTGAAAGCGGGGTCGCCGAGATATTCGGCCCGATCGCGATAGGCGCGACGCATCGCTTCGATGACGAAATGCGTGCGCTGCACGCGATCGGCGCCGGCGAGATCGACACCTTCGAGGATGTTCAGCGCCTCGATCAGCACGATGCCCCCGGACGATGGTGGCGGCGCCGACACGATGCGGATATCCCGGTAATGGCCGACGACGGGCGCGCGCTCGACGACCCGGTAGCGCGCGAGGTCGTCGAGCTGCCAGATCCCGCCGCCGGCGCGCACGCCGGCGACGAGGCGCGCCGCGAGTGGCCCGGCGTAAAAGCCGTCACGGCCATAGGCAGCGAGGCGCGCAAGCGTCGCGGCCAGATCCGGCTGCTTCACGATCGTGCCGTCCGCGGGCGGCGCCCCGTGCGCAAGAAAGATGCGTGCCGTCTCGGCGTTCGCGTTCATGGCGTCGGTACGAAAGCCCGCCATGATTCGATAGTGCGGCGTGACGACGAATCCGTCGCGCGCATGGCGGATCGCCGGCGCGAGCGAGGTCGCGAGCGGCAGACGGCCGTAATGCTCGGCGAGATGCACCAGACCGGCCGGCGTGCCTGGAATCCCGGCCGCGAGCGCCCCGTTCATCGAGCGTCCACGGACGGGCTCGCCATTCGCATCGAGGTACATGTCGCGGGTCGCTTCACCGGGCGCCATCTCGCGCGCATCGATCATGACGTCGTGGTCGTCGGCCGCGCGGTGAAGCAGGAAAAATCCTCCGCCACCGATCCCGGACGAATACGGTTCGACGACGGCGAGCGCGGCGGCCACTGCGATCGCGGCATCGAAGGCGTTGCCGCCGGCATCGAGGATTTCGCGGCCGGCCGCGGTCGCGAGCGGATGTGCCGAGGCGACGGCCGCGGACGGCGCCGCGTCTGCCGTGTCGCGCGCCGGTACCGCACCGACGAAGAGGCATAGCCAGGCGGCGATCAGCAGACGCGCATGGCGGGCTCGATGCCGCACTGATTCAGGTCTCACGCGCGGTATCGACGCACTGCAGTCGGTGAAATTTGGCCCACAGGCTCGCCGCATCCTCGGGATGCTCGGGATCCGGTGGAATGCAGTCGACCGGACAGACCTGCACACATTGCGGCTCGGCGTGATGGCCGACGCATTCAGTGCAGCGCGCAGGATCGATTTCGTAATGATCGGGCCCTTCGGAAATCGCGTGATTCGGGCATTCCGACGCGCAGACGTCACAGTTGACGCACTGGTCGGTGATACGAAGCGCCATGTGGCAGCTACTTTTTCTGCCGCCCCGCGAAGCGTTCGAGGAGCGCATCACGCACGATCGGGTGCACGAACTCCGAGACGTCACCGCCGAGCGCGGCGATCTCGCGGATCAGCGACGACGAAACGTAGGAGTAATTCTCGCGCGTCGGCATGAAGATCGTGTCGGCCTCGGGGACGAGATGCTTGTTCATGCCGGCGAGCTGGAACTCGTATTCGAAGTCGGACACCGCGCGCAGGCCACGCAGGACCACGTTTGCGTGCCACTGGCGCACGAAGTTGGCGAGCAGCCCTTCGAAGCGCTGGACTTCGACATTCGCATGCTCGGACAGCGTCTGGCGCGCGAGTTCGACGCGCTCGTCGGTCGAGAACGCAGTGTTCTTCGCTGTGCTCGCGGCGACCGCGACGATCACGTGATCGAAAATGGCCGCGGCCCGGACCACGATGTCGGTGTGGCCTTTGGTGATCGGGTCGAAGGTGCCCGGATAGATCGCCCTGTTGCCCACTTAATCCTCTCCGCTGATTCGATTGGCGAGTACCGGCTGCGGCGCGACCAGTGCATAGACGGTCTGCCGCGTGCGCCCTTCGCGCAACGTCACCCAGCCGGGCGGCAGCGCGGGCGCGGCGGGTGCTTCGACATAGACGACCCCATCGTCCGCCAGCCATCCGCCGGCGAGTGCAGCCAGCGCCGCCGACGCGAGTCCGGCATCGAACGGTGGATCGACGAACACGATGTCGTAGGGCGTCGGCGGTGTCGCGGCCAGCCACGCGAGCGCATCATAGCGGAGGATCTCCGCCGCTTCAGCTTCGAGCCGCGCGCGCACATCGATCAAATGGGCAATGACGGCCGGCTCGCGATCGAGCAGCGTCAGCCCCCGTGCGCCGCGCGACAGCGCCTCGAAGCCCAGAACGCCGGTACCGGCGAAAAGATCGAGACAGCGCGCACCTGGCAGCCAGCGCGCCAGCCAGTTGAAGAGCGTTTCCCGCACACGATCAGCGCTCGGTCGCACGTCGTTCGCCGGCACCGGCACGCGCCGTCCGCGCCAGCGACCGCCGATGATCCGCACGCTGCCGGCGTGACCGGCAGCAGCGGGCGGCCGCGTTGCGGCCTGGCGCGCGCCGCGCTTCATGGCGCCGCGGCGCGGCGCCCGACGGTGATCTGCACCATGCGATCGGGGACGAGGCGGCGCCGGGCGGCGTCCATCGCCTCGGCTTTCGTCACCGCCTGCACCTTCTGCGTATAAGTCTCGAGCCAGTCGAGAGGCAAGCGATAGAAGCCGATCACGGCGAGGTTCTCGACGATCTTCGAGTTGTTGTCGATGCGCAGCGGAAAGCCGCCGACGAGATTGCGCTTGGCTGCGTCGAAATCCGCGTCGCTCGGTCCTTCGTCGACGTATTTCGCGATCTCGGTGCGCAGCAGGCTCACTGCCGCGTCGAGTTGCTCGCCACTGGTCTGCAGCGTCGCCATGTACGGCCCCGGCAATGCCAGCGGTTCGAAATGGCTTTCGACGCTGTACGACAGTCCGCGTTTCTCGCGGATTTCCTCGAACAGCAGCGACACGACGCCGTTGCCACCGAGCACGTGATTGGCGACGACGAGCGGGAAGTAATCAGGATCTTCGCGCGCGATCCCGCGCTGGCCGACGTACACGTGACTCTGGGCCGACGCGAACTCGAGATGTCTGGTGCTCGGTGTGTAAGGGGGCAGCGGCGGCAGCGGGGCGGCGGGCTCGCCCGGCGCGAGTTCGCCCGCGAGACGCGTCGCGATCGCTTCGGCTTCCGAGCGCGTCAGCGCGCCGACGATCGCCACCGTCAGCCGGCGGGCGACGTACTGCTGCCGGTAGAAACTCGCGATGTCCGCGACGGTGAGGCGCGCGACACTCTCCGGTGTGCCATTGACCGGCGCACCGTAGGGATGATCGCCATAGAGCGCGCGAAAGAACGCGCGACCCCCGATCG